>ONKX01000003.1 GCA_900318555.1 uncultured Prevotellaceae bacterium
GGCTGTCTGTAATTCCATATTTGCATATCTGTTAAAATGAATATGCAAAGGTACTGACTTCTCAGATACGAGTCAAGGCGTCAAAGCGGATACGCTTACAGCAATTAGTGAGGGGTGAGTGTAGGGTGAGTGAGGGGCTAGAGGCACCCCTCACTCATCATGAGGCCTTTATATATTGGCATTCCTAACGATTTGAGTGGGGGGTGAGGGGGTAATCAGCAATTTTACATTGAGATATTTGTTTTGTCGGGAGGAAATGTGTAACTTTGCCCCCAAAAAGCAGCGATGAACTACTTGGAAGAGAAAATTATGCAGGATGGTGTTATCCTGCCGGGAAACGTTCTGAAAGTTGACAGTTTCTTAAACCATCAGGTTGACATAGAGGCAATGCGCTTTATGGCGCAGGAGCTGCAGCGAAGGTTTGAGGGCGTCAAGATTACCAAGATTTTGACCATCGAGGCCAGCGGCATTGCCATTGCTACCATGCTGGCGCATTATCTCCATGTACCTTTCGTCTTTGCCAAGAAGTGTCTGACCATCAACAGCATTGATGACAAATACGTATCACATGCATTCTCTTTCACAGAAAACCGGCGGCACTCGGTTTATGTGTCTAAACCATATCTCTCTCCTGCCGACCATGTGCTTGTAGTGGACGACTTTTTGGCAGAGAGTGAGGCAACGCATGCCCTGATTGACATCGTACGCCAGGCAGGAGCAACACTGGCAGGCATCGGTATAGCCATCGAGAAGGGCTACCAAAAAGGGGGACGCCTGTTGCGTGACGAGGGCTACCATGTGGAGTCAATAGCCATCATCAAAGAGATGGATGTCAAGACGCAAACCATTAGGTTCATTGATCAAGGGTGAAGTATATGTTAAGACTCCAAGTTATCAATATCCTTCATGCATTCCTCAAAGATAGCTTCTTGCTGGCTTTTTGACATATCAGACAGCGGCATGAAGGTGGTGAAGAAGCTGATGCCTACAGATGCTTTCCCATCTAAATATTCCTTTCCTGACAATTTGAAACAAAACCCATCTGGAACAAGGAATCCTTCTCCTGCAAACTCACCATATTTCTCGATATGCTTGTTGATACGCTCATCGACAGCCATAGGTTTCATCTCTGAGTTACGCGCCAGGAACCTCACGGCAACCTCATTGGCCGTCATCTCCGGCTGTTTCAGGAAACGTTCCTTATAACGCTGCAGGAAATGGCTGGTGAACACATGTATCGCAGGCGAACGCCAGTCAGTCCACTTGATGATGAACCGCTTGCTGCCGTCGAACAACACGCAGAGGTAGCCAGACAGGATAGGTCCGAACGGGTGTTCGCGATAGAAATAGATGATGTACTGGTTGTTGGATGAGGGAACCTTGTAGTCATACATCACATAGTTCTGAAAACTCATCCGTCTATTCATCTCCTTGACAGCCTTGGAGAGCAGGGCATCACGTTTCCAGTCTAGTTTCTTCATCTCTCCCATGAGCGTGTCATAGACCTCATGGAGGTTCATGTTTGCTACTATCATGGGTGCAAAGGTACGAATAAGCGAGCGAAATACCAAAAATATTTTGAGTATTCCCGAGCGGGAGTGCCTTCGAGCATAGCTCAAAGGTACGGAGTTTTTGATAAATATCAGTCGTTGAAGTGGAGAAATTGCCTTAAGAAATTTGTTTTGTCGACGGAAAGTTGTAACTTTGCAGCATTATCTAACAGATCATGACTATGAACATTGGAGACAAGGCGCCCGAGATTCTGGGCAAAGACGAACAGGGACGGGACATCCGTCTGAGTGATTACAAGGGACGAAAGCTGGTGCTGTATTTCTATCCGAAGGACAATACCAGTGGCTGTACGGCTGAGGCTTGCAGCCTGAGAGACCATTATGGCGAACTGCAAGGTGCGGGCTACGAAGTGGTAGGCGTCAGCAAAGACTCGGCCGCTTCTCACGTGAAGTTCAAGGAGAAGCACGAACTGCCTTTTCCCTTGATTGCCGACGTCGACAAGACGCTGTTGCAGGCGATGGGTGCCTGGGGCGAGAAGGTGATGTACGGCAAGAAGACCGAGGGCACCATCCGCACCACCTTTATTATAAATGAGGAGGGCATCATCGAGCAGATCTTTGCCGGCAAGCAGGTGAAGACCAAAGAGCATGCCGAGCAGATTCTGAATAAATAGTGCCGTAGATGAATGGGGTCGATCAAAGTTTACAATAGATAATGGATAAGATTCAGTTATGGGTTCGGCAGGTGGTGGAGGCCTGCGGTTTGGAGGGAGACGGCGTGGCGTATGTCAGTCATGCGGTGCTAGTCATACTGGCTATATTGCTGGCTGTGGTGGCGGGGCTACTGTGTCAGAAGATACTGGTGCCTATCGTACTGCGACTGACGAAGAAGACGGAGGCGAAGTGGGACGACGTCATCTTCAATCGCAAGGTGCTGATGACGGCGTGCAGCATTGTACCGGCGATTGTTATCTGGATGCTGTTGCCCTGGACGTTTTACGATTTCCCGACGGTCCGTGAAGTACTGACCCGTCTCACAGCCATTTATATCACTGTAATGGCCGTGCGCACGCTGATTGTATTTGCCGACTCTTTCAAATTGCTTGAAGACGGGCCTCGGACGGCGCATCAGCAGTATCTTTATTCCATCTGTGGCGTCTTGAAGATCATCGTAGTCTTCATTGCTGTCATCGTAATCATCGCCATCATCATCAACAAAGATCCCACGACGTTGTTTGCCGGACTTGGTGCGGCTTCAGCTATCCTGATGCTGGCCTTTCAGGATACTATCAAAGGGCTGGTGGCAGGCATCCGTCTGACCAACAATGATATGATTCACATCGGCGATTGGGTGACCGTGCCTTCTGCTGGTGCCAACGGAAGGGTAGAGGAGATTAGTCTGACGACGGTGAAGATACGCAACTTCGACAATACCATCATCACCGTCACGCCACAGACGCTGGTTGACGGCTCGTTCCAGAATTGGCTGGGCATGGAACAACGTGAGGGTCGCAAACAGGTTAGGAAGGTTTATTTCGATTTCCGTTCGCTCACTGTGGGTGACGACGGGGTGGCCAATATCACCAAGTTCCGCCATCATATCGAGCAATGGCTTCGCGACAATCCGAAGGTGATTGGTGAGAAGAATCCGCTTGTGCGTCAGGCGGAGGCGGCACAGGCAGGCTGCTGTGTGGAGTTTATCTTCTGGTTGCGCTCACAGGCGGCTATCGACTATGAGCACGATACCAGCGATATCATGGAGTATATCTATGCGAGTTGTGCCGACTATGGTCTGCGCATCTATCAGCAGTTCCCAGAGCAATGATTCGACAGTTTTGTAATAGGATAATTGAAAGAAAGATAAAAAAAAGAAGAAAAGCGTGTAGTTTTTCGTAAACGTGCTGCGTCTAATGGGTGAAAGATACGATTAAGCGAGCGGTTTCGCAAATGTATTTGCAGAAATCCGAGCGTGAGTATTTTCGACGAAAGTCAAAGATTCAAAAAACAGAACGACAATGACAACATTAGAAAGACAGTTTGCGCAAACCGTAGCGGAACAAAAGAGCACCATCTACACCGTGTGCTACATGTTCTCGCAGGATGCCGACGAAGTGAACGACCTGTTCCAGGAGGTACTAGTCAATCTTTGGAAAGGTTTCGAGAGCTTCGAGCATCGCAGTGACATCAAGACGTGGATTTATCGCGTCGCCCTGAACACCTGTATATCGATTGACAGGAAAAAGAAGCGACGCCAATCCGAAGTCCGGCTGACAATGGACATCAACCTCTTTGAAGACCGCGACGAGGACACGCGCCAAGTGGACATGCTCCACAAGCGCATCTCCAAGCTCCAACCCTTCGACCGTGCGATTGTCCTGCTCTGGCTCGAGAACCTATCGTACGAGGAAATCGGACAGATTGTCGGCATCACTGCCAAAAACGTCAGCGTACGTCTGTTTAGAATCAGAGAACGGTTAAAGAACATGTCTAACGATTAAACAACTCCCCATTATGAACAACAATGATTTCGATTTTGAGAACATGCGTCAGCAGATGACTACGCTCAAGAATAAGCTGAACAAACAGGAGATAGTGAACGACCGCCTGATTCGCCACTCAATGAAGAACACCGCAGGCAACATCAGTCGCAGATACTACTTCATCATGGCCGTTTGCCTGCTGATGATCCCCTACAGCTACTGGGCATTCGTGAAGTTGAACGGCTTCTCCATTCCATTCTGGATTTTTACCTGCATCGTCATGCTAGTCAGCTTTGGAGGCACTTTCTATAACAGCAGGAAACTGAGCGATTCAAACATGATGACCAACAATCTCGTGGATGTCCGTCGCCGTATGGCCTCTGCCAAGAAGTTCGATGCCAACTGGCTCCTCATTGGCATCCCTATGGCTATCGTCTTTCTTGGCTGGTTTATGTACGAGTCTTATCAGCTTCATCCAGATGCTTTCTTCAACGGCCTCTTTTGGGCAGGATGTATCGGTGGCGTTATTGGAGCCATCTGGGGATTCTCACTCCACTTCAAGACCCAGCGCCAGTATCAGGACATCATCGACCAGATAGAAGACCTGACAACAGAGGATTAACGTCCTTATTGAGTGACAGTCTTTTTTCCGTTGATGATGTAAATGCCAGGTTTCAGTTTGGTGGCTGATGGGAGTTGTCTGCCCTGTAGGTCATAGATGGTTCCTGGCATTTTTTCTCTGTCTGCCGATATGTTCTCTACGGCTGTTGGTGAGTAATCGTCGTTGTTGGTCAGATAGACGTCCTCTACCTTGATGTCCTTATTGCCCATACCCCAGAATGCCACAATGCGGATGTTCTTCGTGTCAAGTTTCTGGCCTTTCTTATTACCGTCGCTGGTATATTTGGCCGTATTTAAGTTAACCACTATCTGTTTTTTCGAGCCAAAGTCTGCAGTGGAGTGACATGGTGACCAGATACTGTTTTCTGTAAAGATGTTCAGGTGGGAATCGCTACTGGTGGCAGCCAGTTTGATGACGAGATACTTGTAGTCGGACATGTCTGCGCCATTAGCATACTCCCAACCCATCTGTCCGTACTGGCTAGGACGGAAAGTATGTGTCTCCTCCGTATATTTTCCGTTGCCATAGAAGTCGGTTTTGATGTATTGGGCACTGAAGGGGAAGAAAGTGGAGCGCACGTTGAAGGCTGTCTCGAACTTCTGCCCCACGGGGTCCGTATAGATGGCATTGACCTGCGTCTGATCTTCTTTCAGACCATAAAGGCGTCCTTGCGCTATCTTGATACAGCCTCTGTTGCTGATGTCATAGCTGGTCTGCGATGCCACATTTTCTGTACGTCCATCGCGGAAGGTGGCCGTCAGTGGAAGTGTGCCGCTATTACCAATCATCACCTCCATATTCTCAGATGGCAGTTCTATCTTCTCGACAGCAAGCATATCCTCCGGATAGGCAGGAACGGTTGTCGGGTCGTCGTCAGCCTCGTCAAAGCTGTCTTCTGTCGAAATCCAGTCGAAGTCAGCATAGCCACGTTCTTCATTCTCCTTCGTGGCATAGCAGAACAGACCAAAGCGGGCTCCTACAAACACGGTGAGATTGAAGCTTAGCGTAGTTTGCTCACCCAACGCACCGTATTTTTTGTTATCAAGCGAATAGTAGAACTTCGTCTTGCTATCGCTATAGTTCATGGTAGCACGCAGATAGACCACATCCTTTATCTCTAACTCTTTTGTCGTTTCTTTCGGTGTAAAACCATCGTTCGTTCTCAGTTGGTCTTGACGCCAAACAAAACGGCACTTGCCATCCTTCTTTTCTACAGCGATATAGGCGTAGGGGTCTTGGAATACGCAGATGCCAGCACGGTCGCCTTCTTGCAGATGGCTGACATCGATACGTATCGTACCTTTCGATGTTTTGTTGGTATAGGCATAGATGCGCTGGGTAAGCATGTTACGTGCCTGCGTCAGTTTGTCAACAGGTGCACCAGTCTTCAGTCGCAACCATCCTGGACGCTCGAAGAGTGACCATGCACCATTGTCGGGTGTGTGGTTCCATTCCCACTGCAACCCCAACGGATAGCTACGGAAACTGTCAGTAGTAGGTAGAACGGTAATAGGATAGGTCGCTCCCACATTGGGTTTCGTATAGGTGGTATATGGCTTACCATTATTGCCTACGATGGGCCAACCGTCTACCCACGTCACAGGCTGCAGGTTAGGCATACGGCCCATAGCACCCTTGTCTTCCTGCATTATGGTCCACCACTCATTGCCGTCGGGTGTATCGATAAGTGAGCCCTGGTGGATGGTGTTCACCTTTCCGTCGATGTATTTCTCTAACAACATCTTTTCCTCATTATACGGGCCGAAGACGTTCTTCGAACGGAACGCAACCTGTCCTGACGGCCAACCGCCGTAGGTGGCATAGATGTAGTAGTAGTCACCAATCTTATAGAAATGACAGCCCTCCAGTCCACTTCCTTCCTTGCTGATAACGCGTTTCTCTTTGATGAAGTTGAAGTCCTCGTCAAGCTCACATACCGCAATGTTGCCATTACCGCAGGCCACATATACCTTGCCGTTGTCGAACAACATGCCAGGGTCGTAATAGCCGCGCGAGATGGTCTTCTTTTCCCACTCGCCCTCAGGGTCGCTGGCTGAGAGTACAAAGGCGCCTGCGTCGTTACAGTTCAGCAGGATGTAGAACTTACCATTATGATACTTCATGGAACACGCCCACATACCTTTGGCATAGGCATCCTGCCCATTGATGAGCGAATAGTTCTCCTTATCGCAAAGATCAGCAAGGGGCTGTGCACAGTATTCCCAGTTCACGAGGTCTTTCGACTTCACGATAGTGGCACCCGGCAGCAGACACATGGTGGTGCTAACCATATAATAGGTATCACCCACACGAATCACATCTGGGTCGGGGATATCAGCAAAGACAACAGGATTCTTATACTTTCCATTACCTTGGTCGCCTTGCGCCCATGCTACGACAGTTATCAAAAGAACTGTCCCTACGAGAAAGAGTCTTTTCATATCAATTACCTTATTACTTTTTTACCATTAATGATGTGGATGGAATGGCCGTTATTTGCACCGTTTGTCTGACGTCCCTGCAAGTCGTAAACGTTTTGGTTGGTACTCCACCAGCCGCATACTCCAGATAATATTTCCCGTTGCGCTTGTAAAGCCATGATGCTTCCTCAAAGTTCGGGTCACCGTTGGCGTTCTTATGTGGTCCGAAGGCCGTCTCGTTCTTGACATTCACAGAAACCTCACTGCCTGTGAATGATGTCATGTTCTTATTTAGCTTTACATACCACAGGTTATTGTTGCCATAATAAAGGTATGCTTGATCGTTGTCGTCAATGAATACCGTGGGGTCAATCTTGAACCATCCTTTAACCAAAGGTTTATTGATGGGGTCTTTATAAGGACCGGCAGGGTTGTCGGCCACAGCCACACCAATGCCAGGGTAAGCCTCGCCCTTAATGGTTGCCGTTACGTACCAATACCACTTGCCGTTACGCTCGATACACTGGCTAGCCCAGCAGTCGTTGTCCTGTTTGGCCCAAGAGGAAAAAGTGGCTGACGTCAGAGGAGTTCCGCGATAGGTCCAGTTCACCATATCGACAGTGCTATAGAGCAACCAATCCTTCATGGTGAAATAGTTGTTCAGGGTCTCGTCCTCGTCGTGGTCAACGAAGAGATAGAGCGTATCCCCATGCACGTAAGGAGCCGGGTCTGGTGTATAACGGTCACATATAATCGGATTCTGAGCTACAAGAGACGTTGAGTAAAAGCAGGCCAAAACGACCCCAATGAATAGCGATAGTTTTTTCATTTTCTTTTTTTTGTCTGCAAAGATACGAAATATTCGAATAATTTATTACCTTTGCAGCCAAAAATAAAGAGAAATGGGTAGTTTTTCGAAAATCACGGAACAATCTTCACGTTACAACCATCTGGAACGGATGTCGGTAGGCGAGCTGTTGCAACACATCAACGAAGAGGATCAGCGGATAGCAGAAGCCGTCCGTCAGGCTCTTCCGCAGATAGAGGCGCTGGTCACAGCTATTGAGCCGAGGATGAAGCGCGGTGGACGCTTGTTTTATGTGGGAGCAGGAACCAGCGGACGCTTAGGCGTGCTTGATGCCAGCGAACTGCCACCAACGTTTGGTGTCTCGCCCGATTGGGTGGTAGGCATCATTGCAGGTGGTGACGAGGCATTGCGCAGTGCCATTGAAAACGCGGAGGACGATAAAGAACAAGGCTGGAAAGACCTACAGCAGTTTCTTCCCACTGCCGACGATACGGTATTGGGAATTGCGGCCTCAGGTACTACACCCTACGTGATAGGAGCTTTGAAAAAAGCCCGTAAGCAGGGACTGTTGACGGGCTGCATTACCAGCAATCCCAATAGCCCATTGGCCGCTGTCTCTGACTATCCCATTGAAACCATCGTGGGACCTGAGTTTGTGACGGGTTCCAGTCGTATGAAGAGCGGAACGGCACAGAAGATGGTGCTTAACATGATTAGTACCTCACTGATGATTCGCATGGGCCGTGTCAAGGGCAATCGCATGGTCAAGATGAAACTGACCAACGCCAAACTCAGAGATCGTGGTACACGCATGATTCAAGAGTCGCTGGGACTGTCCTACGACGAGGCCCAACGCCGTTTACTTGATGCAGGCAGTGTTGACAAGGTGCTTAAATAGTCCGTTTTTCACACCTTATAATATAAAAAAACGTAAAATCTGCCGTTGTCCGAAAGATAATGCTTACCTTTGCACGTTGTATTAAATAAATACGAGCACGATGAGCATAACAAGTATAGCAAGATATATCTTTACCTCGCGAATGCGAGAACTTGAGAAGCATCAGACCCAGGGCGAGCAATTGCAACGGGCTGTGCTCAGCCATTTGATAGCAAGTGGTAAAGATACTGAGTACGGTCGTGAGCACGGGTTTGCCTCTATCAATGACTACGATAGCTTTGTTCGTCTATGTCCTGTGAACAGCTATGAGGAATTGAAAGGCCAGATAGACCGTATGCGTCATGGGGAACAGGATGTCTTGTGGCCAGGGCGCGTCAAGTGGTATGCCAAGTCGAGCGGTACAACGAACGATAAGTCGAAGTTTATTCCTGTCAGTCGTGAGGGTCTGCAGAAGATTCACTATGCTGGCGGACGCGACGTAGTGGCATTGTATTTGAGGAACAATCCCCAGTCGCGTATGTTTGACGGACGAGGTCTCATCCTTGGTGGCAGTCACGCTCCCAACTATAATCTGAAGGATTCGCTGGTGGGCGATCTCAGCGCCATTCTGATTGAGAATATCAATCCGTTGGCCAATTTGGTGCGCGTGCCTAAGAAAGAGACCGCTCTGCTCAGTGATTTCGAACTCAAACGCGAGCGCATAGCCCGTGAGGCAATGAACAAGAACGTGACGAACATCAGTGGTGTACCTTCGTGGATGCTCTCCGTACTGAACTGTATGATGGAATTGACGGGTAAGAAGCATCTCGAAGAGGTGTGGCCTAATCTGGAGGTATTCTTTCATGGTGGAGTGGCCTTTACGCCCTACCGTAAGCAGTACGAACAGCTCATTACGTCGCCCAAGATGCACTATATGGAGACGTATAATGCTAGCGAGGGATTCTTTGGTATTCAAGACGACCCTGCGGACAAGTCAATGTTGCTGATGTTGGACTATGGGGTGTTTTACGAATTCGAGGAACTCGGCGGAGAAGGCGCTGAGCACGGAAAAATCGTGCCGCTGTGGGGGGTTGAGAAGGACAAGAATTACGCCATGCTCATCTCGACGTCGTGTGGATTGTGGCGTTACATGATTGGTGACACCGTACGCTTTACTTCGATCAATCCCTATAAGTTCGTCATCTCTGGACGCACCAAGAGTTTTATCAATGCCTTTGGTGAGGAACTTATCGTCGACAACGCCGAGCAAGGCCTTGCCTATGCCTGCGAACAGACGGGTGCCGAAGTGTTGGAATATACGGCAGCACCAGTGTTTATGGACGCTAACGCCAAATGTCGTCACCAGTGGCTCATTGAATTCTCCAAGTCGCCAAACGACTTGGCACTGTTTGCTGACTTGCTGGACAAGCGCCTGCAAGAACTGAACAGCGACTACGAGGCCAAACGCTATAAGGACATCACCCTGCAACACTTGGAAATCGTTGAGGCTCGACAGGGACTCTTCAATGACTGGCTGAAGATGAAAGGCAAGCTGGGAGGTCAGCATAAAGTGCCTCGATTGAGCAACAGTCGTGAACATATAGATCAACTATTGACGCTGAACAAACAATGAAGAAACTACTATATTTTTTCACTCTTAGCAGCTTGCTCTTGGCTGTTGGCTGTGCCCGAATGGGTTCGCCCGACGGTGGATGGTACGACGACGACCCTCCTCGCGTCGTTAGCGCGACACCAGCCGATCAGTCTACCAATGTGACGACACAGAAAATTACCATCCTGTTCGACGAATTTATCAAATTGGAGGATCCGACGCAGAATGTCATTGTCTCTCCGCCACAGTTGGAGATGCCGGAAATACAGGCCAAGGGTAAGAAGATTGTGGTGGAACTGAAGGATTCGCTGAAGCCCAATACCACCTATACCATTGATTTCAGTGATGCCATCAGTGATAACAATGAAGGCAACCCCATGGGTAATTTCACCTATACTTTCTCGACAGGCGAACAGATAGACACCTTCGAGGTGGCAGGATACGTGATTGATGCCTCGAACCTCGAGCCCGTGAAAGGTATCAACGTTGGACTGTATAACAATCTGGCCGACTCGGTATTCCGTAAGGAACCCTTGATGCGCGTTTCACGTACTGATGCTTCTGGTCATTTCGTCATTAAGGGTGTTGCCCCAGGCGAATACCGCGTTTATGCCTTGCAGGATGCCGACGGTGATTTCAAATTCACGCAGAAGAGCGAGATGATAGCCTTCTCGCACCAGACCTACGAGCCCTCTGCAGGACCGGATATCCGCCAAGATACTATCTGGCGCGATACCTTGCACATCGACAATATCCTGCGGGTACCCTATACCCATTTCTATCCTGATAACGTCATTATGCTGGCTTTTCAGGAACTGCAAACGGACCGCTACCTGCTGAAACAGCCCGACCGTACGGATGCCGACCGCATCAAACTCTTCTTCAGCTACGGCAACGAGCAACTGCCCATCATCAAAGGTCTGAATTTCGACGCAGATTCAGCTTTCGTCGTCGAACACAATGCGAAGAAAGACACGATTACCTATTGGCTTCGTGATACAACGCTCATCAACAAGGATACGCTGACCCTCTCGATGGAGTATCTGATAACCGATAGCGCTGGTGTTTTGGTCAGTCAGACGGACACTATTGAAGTCATTGCGAAGACGTCCTATGCTAAACGTCAGAAAGAAAAGCAGAAGGAATATGAGAGTTGGCAAAAGGATCAGGAGAAGAAAAAGAAGCACGATGAGCCTTACGACAGCATTTATCCCGTTAAGCCGCTGGAGGTGAAAATAAATGTCCCTAGATCCGTCAATCCTATCAGTAAGGTCTATATTGATACTCCGACTCCACTGGCGAAAGCCGACACCTCGGCCGTACATCTCTATTCAAAGATAGACTCCCTTTGGTATCGAGCGCCTTTTGATATCATACGCCTTGACTCCGTGATGGGCCACTTTGAACTGTTGGCAGAGTGGCAGCCAGGAACGGAATATAGTTTGGAGGTAGACTCAGCAGCCTTTGTGGATATTTACGGGTTCGTCTCAGAACCCATCAAGCAAGGCCTCAAAGCCCAACCTCTCGAGGAACTCAGTTCGCTGGTGTTCCGTTTGAGTGGTGTGAGCGACACGGGGATTGTCGTCCAGCTGTTGAATAGGGAAGACAAGTGTTTACGTCAGGTCAGGGCTGGCAACGACGGTGAGGCAGCATTCTTCTACCTCGAGGCAGGCAATTATTATGCGCGTGCCTTTGTCGACCGTAACGGCAACGATTTGTGGGATACGGGTAACTACGACGACGACCAGCAACCGGAGGACGTCTACTACTATTCTGGTGAAATAGAGTGTAAGCCGAAATGGGACGTTACGAAACAATGGAATCTGACATCCAAGCCTCGTAACCAGCAGAAGCCGGGTGCTCTTGTCAAGCAGAAGGACACTACGGAGAAAAAACAGAAGAAGAACCGTAATGCAGAACGCGCCCGTCAGTTGGGCATAGAATATGTGAAGAAACAATTGGTAAAATAGATAATAAATGAAGAAGATGAATAATATGATGAAAAAGATATCGGCAACGGTGCTGGTGAAGGGTGCTTTGCTTTTCAGCCTCTTTACCTTCTCACCTTTAAGTGCCAGCGCACAATGTGGCATTGAGAATACGGCCTTTAAATCGGGTGAGTTTCTCAGCTACGACCTCTACTTCAATTGGAAGTTTGTGTGGGTCAAGGTGGGAACAGCCTCTATGTCAACAGTTCAGACCAAATACAAGGGACAGAATGCTTTCCGTAGCAGTTTGGTAACACGTGGAAACAGCCAGTTAGACAATGTGTTCATGATGCGCGACACGCTGTTGTGCTATACCGACATGGATATTTCGCCACTCTATTTCCGCAAGGGCGCACGCGAAGGTGACCGCTACTATGTAGATGAGTTGTGGTACAGTTATCCCAATAGCAACTGCCACCTGAAGATGCACCGTATCGACGCTGACGGAGAGGTACACTGGAAAGAGGCTGAGTATAAGGACTGCATCTACGACATGATGAGCATTTTCATGCGTGCCCGCAATTTTGACGCCTCGAAACTGAAAGTGGGCGAGAATATTCCTATGCCCATCAGTGATGCCAAGAGTCTGTCCAATTCGTGGCTGAAATATACGGGCAAGACGACGCTGAAGATGAAGAACAACAACGACAAGTACCGCTGTCTCGTCTTCTCATTCATCGAGCGTGAGGACGGAAAGAACCACGAGCTCATCCGTTTCTACATCACCGATGATAAAAACCACATGCCCGTACGTCTTGATATGTTCCTGTCGTTTGGTTCTGCAAAGGCCTATCTCTCAGGATTTAAAGGACTGCGTAACCCCTTGGAATCGAAAGAAAAATGACGGAAAGAACGTTTGCCATGCGCCAGAAGATGGAGGCTTTCACCGATGCAGGCCTCTACGAACAGGATGAGCACATCGACTTCCTGCCCGAAGGTCACGTTTATCTCTATCGTGGCGAAGTCCAGCTGTTGCCCGTCAGTAGCCTTGTGGGTTATTTCTTCGAGCCTTTCGACGGACAGCGCATAGCCTTGCGCCAACAGGAGCGTTATGGTATTCCTGCAGAAGAGACACTCCGCAAGTGGAACCGTACTGGTTGTATGGCCAGTGAGGTGGGCACCTTCATGCACGAACAGACGGAGAACTATTTCAAGACAGGACAGTTTGAGACCACTTACCTGTTCTGCTACGAAGGCGAGACAGAGGAAGTCAATATCGAGCCTGAGCGCCAGCACTTCCTACGCTTTGTCAATGATTATCACATCCGTCCCTATCGTCAGGAGTGGCCCGTTTACGATGTTCCCCTGAACATCGCCGGCACTATCGACCTGATTTGCAAGGACGCTGACGGCGACTTCGTCATCTACGACTGGAAGCGTAGCCGTAAGGTGGTAGATGCCACAGGGCGTCCCATAGTCGAAGGTTTTGGTGGCAAGATGTCCCTCAACGGCATCAGCGTGCCCGATACGTCGTACTATCACTATTGCCTCCAGCAGAACCTCTACCGATATATGCTTCAGGAGCATTACGGCATTCGCGTCAAGGCCCTGAACTTGGTGGTGCTTTGTGCTGATTACGACAACTACAAATTGGTGCCCGTTCCCATCATGAACGACGTGATTGACCAGATTGTGAATATTTGCAAGGTGCGCGACTTGGGCCACAGCCTGTTAGATAAGAGATAAAAGTTAAGAGATAATAGTTATGCAGACCGTCGTATTAGAAAATCTGACCATCGGTTACGCCACCAAAGGACAAGAAAAGGTGGTGGCCAAGGGGTTGAATGCGGCCATCAACAGTGGTCAGCTGACGTGTCTGTTAGGTCAAAACGGTATAGGAAAGTCGACGCTCTTGCGCACGCTCTCTGCCTTTCAGCCCAAGCTGGGTGGAAACATTAAGCTGGAGGGTAGGGAAATCACGGAGTTTACCGACAAGGAACTGAGCCGAATCATCGGTGTGGTACTGACGGAGAAGCCTGACGTCAGGAATATGTCCGTAGAAGAACTGATTGGCTTGGGACGCTCGCCATATACGGGCTTCTGGGGCGGGCTGACGGACGAGGACCACGCGATAGTCCGCGAATCTATCCAATTGGTGGGCATTACGTCACTGGCCCAACGGATGGTACACACGCTGAGCGACGGAGAGCGCCAGAAGGTGATGATAGCCAAGGCGCTGGCACAACAGACGCCCATTATTTATTTGGACGAACCGACGGCCTTCCTCGATTATCCCAGCAAGGTCGAAACGATGCAATTGTTGCGTCGCCTGGCCATTCAGCAACAGAAGACCATCTTCCTCTCTACCCACGACGTGGAACTATCCCTGCAAGTAGCCGACTGCATCTGGCTGATGGAGCCCGATATGCTCAGCGTGGGAACACCTCGAGAACTGGCTGCACAGGGTGCCCTGAGCCGATTCATCGAGCGTGCTGATATCACATTCGACAAGGAAACACTTCAAATAAGAGTGCTATGTTAGAAGGTCACGGAGACGACATTTACCGCTACGACGATCTGGTGAAGATGAACTTCAGCAGCAACATCTATCAGCATGCCGATTTGACAGCGCTGAAGGAGTTTCTGAAGGAACATTTCGACCTGATAGCCAACTATCCGGAACCCCAGCCGCGTAGTCTCGAACGCCTGATAGCCTTGAAGGAAGGCATATCGCCAGAGGCCGTCCTCGTGACCAATGGTGCAACGGAGGCTATTTACATGATTGCCGCCCACTTCAAGAATAGCGCTTCTGTCATTCCCCAGCCGACGTTCAACGAGTATGCTGACGCCTGCCGCCAGTTTAACCACATCATCTCCTATGAGAATAACGACGAAATGACCGAGTTGCCACGCGACCGTGTCTATTGGATATGCAATCCCAACAACCCGTCGGGCAACGTGCTGATGAAGGGATTCATGGACTATGTTGTGCGCCGTTCGCCACGCTATGCCTTCGTCGTTGACCAGTCGTATGAAGGCTACACAAAGGAACCGCTGTTGCAGGCTCGCGAGATGATAGACGTGCCCAACCTGTTGATGCTCCATTCGCTCAGTAAGACCTATGGTGTACCAGGTTTGCGATTGGGCTACATTACTGGCCATCCCAACACCGTCCAGTTGTTGCGCCAGCACCGCCATCCCTGGGCCATGAATGCCCTGAGCATCGAAGCAGGAAAATTTCTGTTGAAGAAAGGCCAGCCAGCCGTCAGCAATCTTGAGGAATATCTGGAGGAAACCCAGCGATTCCGTTCCAATCTGCGGGAGGTCGAAGGTGTGCGCGTCTTCGAAACTAAGACGAACTATATGCTTTGCGAACTGGAAAGCGTAGCATCTGCCGACCTGAAATACCACCTTATTCACGAGCACGGAATGCTCATCCGCGACTGTAGCAACTTCTACGGTCTCAGCAACCATTTCTTCCGCGTCTCAACTCAGCTCCCCGAAGAAAACGACGCCCTCGTCGCCGCCATCCGCGACTACTTGGAAGCGTAATCCTATAGCTTTGCGTTATTTTTTGCCACAAAAAATAGCCAAAAAGTTTGGAAAATTCGAAAATCTTTCATATCTTTGCAAAATAAAGTCCTAAAACAGTTAACAATCAAAACTATAGACGTATGAAAAAGTCCTATTTGTTACTCCTCATGCTCTTCGTCAGCATTGTGGCGATGGGTGGTCCAGTGACTCCTGACGAGGCACGGCAAAAGATTACGAAGTTTATGAATCCTCGCCGTGCAAATGCTATCAGCGAGAGTTCATTGCAACTGGTGGCCACGAGCCATTATCAGGTGCAGAAAGAAACAATGGCTGCAAGCTATTATGTGTTCAACGTAGGCGAAGGGCATGGCTTCGTTATTGCTGGTGCCGACGACCGGATTCCTGCCGTGTTGGGTTATTCGTCCAAAGGTCAGTTCGACCCTCAGCACATGCCGGAAAATATGAAGGCTTGGTTGCAGGGCTACAACGATCAGATGGCGTATCTGAACGAACACCCGGAGGCTGCTGCCCCACAAAAGACGGTCAGTGGTGGTAGTATTTCCCCGTTGTTGCAATCAGAGTGGGATCAGGGTAATCCTTATAATCTGCTCTGTCCTGAAGATGGCGGACAACATAGTGTGACGGGTTGTGCGGCAACGGCTATGGCTCAGGTGATGTATTTCTGGCAGTGGCCGAAGCAGACGGTTGCTGAGATTCCAGGTTATAAGTCTAGTGATAAAGGATTTGTACTGCCTGCTATTCCTGCAGGAAAGTCTATTGACTGGGAAAACATGGTGCCCAAATACACTGGTGGTGAGACGGACGCTCAGAAGCAGGCTGTGGCTGAGTTGATGCTGTTGTGTGGAACGGCTGTGCAGATGGATTATAGTGCTAATTCAAGCGCTGCCTCTACTTCCTATGTGGCTGATGCTTGGGTCAATTATTTGGACTATGACGCTGCAACAATTTACGAAAATCGCAGTAGCTATCGTTTGGCAGCATGGAACCAGAAGGTGTACGACGAACTGGCAGCCGGACGCCCCGTGCTCTATGCTGGTCAGTCGAGTGGCGGTGGTCACGCTTTCGTGATTGATGGCTATGATGGTGACGACTTTTTCCACGTCAACTGGGGTTGGGGAGGTTGGTGCAACGACGGTTCTTTCCTGCTCTCAATTCTTGACCCAGGCAGCAACTCTGGCATAGGTGCCAGCAGCAGTACGGATGGTTATAGCTATGATCAGGGTGCTATCTTCGGTGCACAGCCCAATACAGGTATCAGTCCTTCTGTTACACCAATCATGACAACCAGTTCTATTAGTGCTCCATCTGGTTTAGAGGTTACAAGAACAGCCACAACAGAAGATTTCCAAGTAGATGTTGCTGCCAGTTTCTGGAATATGACAGGCATAACATATACATTTGATATGGCTTATGGTTTTTATGACGAGACGGATAACCTGTTGACTGTTGCGCCTTTATGGTCTTATACGTTGGACAGTGGCTATGGTTATGGTAATGCCAAAGCGACTATCTCTTTTGGTGCTAACATTACCAGCGGAAGTTATATTATAAAACCAATCAGCCGTGAGACAGGCGCTGAGACATGGTATCCCAACAAAGGTACTGAAACTTATTTCCTGACTGCAACCATCAGCGACAATACGCTGACGCTCCAAGAGCCTACGTTTGGACTGACAGGTTCGATAGAGCCGACGGGCAAACAGGAGGTTAAATCGCCTTTGAATCTGACAGCGACCATCACCAACAACGGTACGTTGTTCAATGGACAAATCTTCCTTTTAGTTGATGGCAACTTGACTTGCGGACGCCACTTCGATATTGATGCGGGAGCAACAGAAAATATCGAATTCTCTTTCATTCCTGATTCTGAGGGTTCTAAGACAATTTCATTATGTACGCGCTCATGGAATGGCAATTCGTATGACTACAATGCATTTATTTCAGGCAGTGTTACCGTTGAGGGAGCTACACCATCCAAGCTCACAATGTATCCTACCCTCAAGAATGCTGAAGACCTCGGCTATGATCGTTGGCTTTTGAAGGAAGACAAAATGGTGGTCAATATCAATGTGACAAACACAGGAAGTACTGAATATAATAATGTTGTAGCAGTAGACTTGTTTAAGCTTTATGATGAAACGCATGGGTCACACGTCGACACGTACTTCAAGGACCTGCAGTTAACCGCAGGAGCAACTACGGATGTCGAAATGCCGATTGAAGGAATGGAGGATGGAGTAACGTATTTCTTCTATGTATATTATGTGTCGGCAGGTGAATGGATTCGTGGTTATCAGTATTCACCTTTGGTCACTGTCCAGTTGCAGGGTGAAGACCCAGATCCTCAGCCGCAAGAAGAGACGGCCTACTATCTGGTGAGCGACCTGAACGGATGGAGCACGACTGACCAGTCGTATGCCTTCACGAAGCTTGACGACGGCAAGACGTGGGAAATCACGTTCCCTGCCAATGGTGTAGATATGTATCTGAAGGTTGCACCGGGTTCGGCCTACGACAATCAGGAGACCTTCTGGGACAACTTGCTCTGCGCCTCTGTCGACCAGTGTACTGACCTTACTGGTACGATGGTGAAGGGTAACGCTGGTGCTTGGAAACTCCTTGCATCCAACAATGCCAAGGATTATACTATGCGCATAGTGCCCAGCGAGATGACCTACGAGATTACATTCACCCAACAGGATGTGCCCTTCGTGCCCGAAGCACCTTATTATTATATAGGTACTGGCACAAATTGGGTTTACGACGCCACCCAGGTGTTTGTCGCTCAGAACGACGGAACCCACCAGATTACGGTTCCTGCCGTCTATGGCGACGACGGAAACATGTGGTTCAAGATTGCTCCAGCCAACGCCATTGCCGCTAACGGTGACATTACGTGGAGCCACCTGTTCAGTACTGACGACGAAAACTACACGAAGCTAAGCGGAACGATGTCGATAGGCGACGGTCAGGCATGGATGAGAACGCAGGCCGACGGTGCAGAGTCGTACACCATTACGATTAATCCTGAAACGAAGGCCATTGCCATCCAGTTGAACATGCCGAAGGTTATGCTCGATCCCGAGTTGGCCATCAATGCCAATGAGCATTATATCAGTGAACTGGGATACTTCACCGCTACTCTTGGCCAGCCCTTCAACTCGCCCGCGCTGAGCAACCCGCACAACGTGGCTCCCATCGTGTGGACGTCAAGCAATCCTGGTGTCGCTACCGTCGACGAAAATGGCGTGGTAACCCTCTTGTCCATCGGCGGAACGCAAATCAAGGCCGACTTTGCCGGCAACGATGACTACTATCCCGGCTATGCAGAATACTACCTGGAAGTCTCGGATACCATAGGTTACGTGATAGAGGACGACGGTACTGTCACTATCGTTGGTGGCAGCGACGTGACGGGCGACGTAGTGATTGGCGAAACGGTAGTCATCGAAGGTAAGACCTATCAGGTGACAGGTATTGGCGACTATGCATTCAATGGCAATACCGCCATCACTTCGATTACGATACCCGACGGCATTAACACCATCGGCGCAGGAGCCTTCGACGGTTGCAGCCAGCTGACGACGATAATCATCGGTAAGGGCGTGACCACTATCGGTGAAAAGGCCTTTGCACACATCGGAATACCGGCAAATGGCCCACGACGTGCAGAGAGCGAGGGCTTGCTCGTGAAGTGCTATGCCGAGAATGTACCCACCACGGCAGCAGACGCCTTCGAGGGTAGTCCTATCAGCAGTGGTATGTTGTTGATACCGGACAATAGCGTTATGGCCTATTATGAAGCAACTCCTTGGGGTCAGTTTGGAACCGTTATGGGCTTCAATGGCACTACAGGCATTGAACGCCTTGTGAACGGCATGGGCGTTGGCTCCGTCAGCATCTTCGGACTCAACGGCAACAAGCTTGCTGAGACGCAAGGTGCAGGTCTGAAGCAGGTGCTGAACACACTGCCAAAGGGTGTCTACATCATCCGCGTCGGCAACAACAGCAAGACCATTCGCAACTAATATTACCCAAGATTGAACCTCCAAAAAGGCATCTGCAACTACGCAGGTGCCCTTTTTTCTTGTACGCAGCCCAAAGGAACTAAGCGGCCAGCCCTTGGGAAGCGGCCAGCCCTTGGGAAGCGGACTGCCAATCCAAAGGAACTAAACTGCCCGCTTACCGGTAGTAAACCGTTTGTTCCCAAGGAGGGAATTTTATTTCCCTAGGCAGGCCGCAAAATTTCCCTAGGCAGGGAATAATTTTTCTTTGGGCAGCGCGCAAAAAGAACCCCAATCTTCACAGATTCACAATTCACAGTTTCTTTTTTGAGCCCTGGGGCGTTTAGACCTGCATGGGGAGTGTTAATATTTATTAATATATATAAATAAGTATATATAAAATAGACTATGAAAAGGGGTACCCCCTTAAAAATAAAACTGTGAAACTGTGAAACTGTGAATGGTGTGAAATAAAGAGAGAAGGCACTCTCGTTCTCTGACCTAAAGGTGCAGAGTGTGGCGTTGCAATCTCTGACCTAAAGGTGCAGAGTGTGGCGTTGCAATCGAAAATACTCAAATTAATTTGACTTTGTCGAATTTTCTCTCGACTCAGCAGAGAATATGCGAGCATATCTCTGCATTCGCTGCTCGAAAATTTGGTATTTTGCTCACTTATTCGTACCTTTGTGCACAAATCAAAACAAGAGAACGAAATGAAATCACAGATGCTGAAACTGGATGCTCCCTATCAGGTAATTTACGCTGGGGGCTTTGTTGGTCGCCATATCGCCACACTCGTCACTTGGACGGAGGACGATGAGGGTGCTGAGATGGTGGACTCGGTGTCGTATCCCATCATCGACATGGGCAACGAATTTCCTGCTGGCAAGATGGTGCCTATCGACTTGGACGACTGTCGTGCGCTGTGTCCACCAGAAGGTACGAACCTCTTTTGGGTGGCGAAAATCATTGAGTACGACTTCCAGCAGTTGGAACCCGCAGGGGCTGAATACATTTTGGAACGCATGAAGATTCTGGGCTGTAGGATTGTGATGCCTACGGAGAAGGACGCAGAAACGGGCGAGCAGGTGCAGATGATGCGCTTCACATCCACGCTGTATGTCAATTGCATCAAGGGCTTCGGTGGCGACGAGGGTGACGTCTATCGTGTGCGCAGCAACAGACATCAGGGCTTCTATTTCCAGTCCGAAGGTACGGCTGATGAAATCTATCATGACTTGCGCTACCAGCTGAGCGTCTATGAGGGCTATTTCGACGACGACTTAATCAGTATCCGTTTCCAGTCGGACGACGGACAATTGACGGAAGTGACCAACCGACTGAATGCAGACCAAAGGATTGAGGGTTTTGAAAAATGGAGAAAGCATTGATGACACTCCCCCCTATTCCCGTCGAGTTTGTGGTAGGCCACGCCCAGACGAAGAATACCGAAGGTCAGCGCAAACCTTACGTTGACCTCATCCAACGATGGGCCGAGCACGAAGGCATGGAGGACGAGGGCTTAACGGCCGTCCGACGCGTGATGAACACCACGCAGATTGACGCCCAGCACATGCCCAAGGAGTTTTATCAGACCTATCGTCAGGGCGAGAAAGCCGAACAGCTCATAAAACTCATTCGCAAGATTGACACGAAGATTCTGAGCGGTGAGGTCGTATGGACGTGGCCGCACGTGATGCGTGTGATGATTGACGAAGCCATCCTGATGGCCAACGTCACCGTCAATCGCTACGACACCATTATCTGCTCGATGATTCCTGGTAAGGGGCGCGACACGGTGCGTAAGAACGGCGACTACGACATTGTACAAGACCGTGACGACTCGTATCGCCTGTGGGTGTCGAACAGCAGCATCAATCCCGTGCAGGCCACTAACCGTGAGATATGCAATCAGATAGCCGAGTTTCTTGAACCCGTCCTAGCCCGCAAAATCCATACTTCCATTTAGCCCGGATTTCTTCCGACTTCATTCCGAGAAAATCCAATCATTTTCCGACTTTTTCCAACTACCCCCAGATTCACTGGAAAAAGGGGTAAACCCTTGCTATACCTTATTATATATATTAACTTTGCAGTACGTTAATTTAAGTTATGCTTATGAAACAGACAAAAACACAGATGGGGTTCGCCCCAAGCGTTAAGAGCAGCGTAACGCCCTGCACAGTTGAGAACCTCTATGCCGCTATGGACTCGGAGACGACAGCGAAGATTTGCGCTGACATCGAGGATGCCCTTGAGCGTGTGAAACGAGGTGAGATGTGTCGCGAGGACTTTGAAGCCTACAAACGCGACAGGAAGCAGCAGCTGATGGTGCTGACGCCACATGCCACCTTTACCGATGGCGTGCGACAGAACAAGTCGGCTGTACCCTCTGGATTGTCAATGTATGACATTGACCACATTTCTGACCCACGTGGATTTTTCAACACGATGGTTCGTGAACGTTGTGCCGAACTGGGCATTGTGATGGCCCACGTAACACCCTCTACCGAAGGACTGCGATTGATTTTCGAAGTGCCTGAGGGAATGTCGCTGGCCGAGGCTCAGAAGTGGATGTCGGAGCAGTTGGGTGACTCCAGCTACGACGGAAGCGTCAAGGACTATGCCCGTTGTTCGTTCGTCGTCCCTCGCGCGTACCTCCTTTATATAGATGAGGAGGAACTTTGCAAGCAGCGTGAGGTGAAGGCAGTGTCGCAAAACGCGACGGTGCCTGAAATGACACCTCAGCCATCGTCAGCCCTCAGCCATCAGACTTCGCCTGCCTCTGACCGCAACCTGCGCATTTTCGACCTCTGCTTGCAGGAGGTAGGTTTGAAACTGGAGGAGATTGACCAAGTGGGTGTCTACAACTGGCACAACACGCTGGTTAGCATCCTCAGCGTAGGCATTTGCCGCCTGATGGCACAGGACGAGTTGAAAGCCGTGTTGGCTGTTAAGATGCCCAACTACGCGAGGGAGCAGGATTGTCAGCGACTGGTCAGCGACTTCTACAAGGACTACACCAAGATGAATGCGCCTATGAGCCAGCGTCTGCGCGCTATCTATGCCGAGAGCGTCACAGGTGTGAAGGACAAGCCGTTGACTACTGAGGACGTGCTGGGTGACGTGCCTCCACAGATGCCTCGTCGTCTGCCCAAGTCGGTGAAGCTGATGGTCTCGAAGGAGCCCGACATCTACAAACCAGCCTCGGCTATGGGACTCTTCCCTGCCTTGGGTGCCCACCTCTATCAGGTTCAGTTCCCCTATGCCGACCACACCATGCACGAGGCCACCTTCATGCAGAATTGCATGGCGCCGATGTCCAGCGGCAAGTCGTGTGTCAATCGTGTCTGCGAACCTATCATGGCTGACATTAAGGCACGCGACGATGTGAACCGCCGTCGTGAGGACGAGTGGAAGGAGGAGTGCCGTTCGATGGGTGCCAACAAGCAGAAGCCCAAGCGTCCGGACGATCTGATTATTCAGATGATGTCGAGCGACCTGACGAATGCAGCCCTCGTTCAGAAGTTGCAGGATGCTCAGGGTCATTTCCTCTACGTGCAGGTAGACGAGGTGGAGTTGTTCGAGCAGCTGAAGGTGAATGGCCGTTCAGGACAAATCGGCAAAATTTTCCGATTGGCCTACGATTGTGGTTACTACGGCCAGGAACGTGTTGGCATCCAGAGTGTTACGGGTCGTCCGCAGATACGAATGAACTACAATGCCTCGACCACTATTCAGCGCGGCCAGCAATTCTTTCGTTCCATGATGGCTGATGGAACACTCTCGCGACTGTCGTTCTCCACCATCGTCACCTGGCGAGGCATGGCTATGCCCATTCACGGCATCTACGACGAGCAGCATGCTGAGGCCGTCAAGCCTTACATCGACCGTCTGAATGCAGCCAAGGGTATCATCGACCTCCCTCAGGCTCAGCGTCTGATTCAGCGAATGGACAAGGAGGCTAAGGACACCGCATGGCTCTGCGACGACGAAGTGTACGAGAAACTTGCCTATCGTGCCGTCGTCAGTGCGTGGCTTCGTGCAATGGTTCTCTATATCGCAGAAGGCAAGTGGTCGAAGGATATCGAGAACTTTGCCATGTGGACCATGAAGTACGACATGTGGTGTAAGATGCACTTCTTTGGCGAGCAGATGAGTCAACAGATGGCTGGTGAGGTGGTGCGTACGCGAGGCCCGAAGAACATGCTCGACATGCTGGCTGATGACTTTACGAGGGAGGATGCACAAGCTGTCCGCATCCGTGAGCGCAAGAAGAACAGCAATCCCACCCAGCAACTTTGTATGTGGGAAGAGCGAGGATATATCACTTGCGACGAGAATGGTGTCTATCACAAAACGCCGGCTTACCTCAAACGTAAGAAGGCTGCGTAAATTGCAAAACAGGACGCAAATCTAACCAAGAGTATGAGCCAGAGGGAATCCCCCCTGGCTCATTGACTTTTTCACCCTTCACAGTTTCACAATTCACAGTTTTTTTTTCGAGTGGGAGGGCGTTTCCGGCTCTTTAAGACGCTGAAATACTATGCAGTTTTTATGCCGTTTCGGACTACGAACTTGGAGTTTTTACAAACGATTTTACGTGCATTAACATTTTTTAATCATAATATTGCATTGCTTTCCACCTTTTTTCCCTATCTTTGCAAACGAATTCGAGAATTTAAGCAATTATTAATTATAAAACCATTTAAAATTTTAAACAATTATGAAAAAGTATTTGATGATTGGTTTCGTCGCAGCTGTTGCATTCGCAAGCTGCTCGAAGAACGACTTCGTGACAACGACTCAGGCTGACATTGACAAGGCCAAGTACGATCAGGCTTTCAGAAACTACATTGGTGGCGCTCCCGCTGCTAATCAGGACTGGGGCTTCGGTGCTACAATCACTCGCGCATTCACACGTGCGGGAAGTGCAACAATCGATGTAAATGGTAATGAATGGAAAACTAGGCCCGAAGTTACTCCTGCAGAAGCAAAGGCTGTTTACGAGTATGTAAACAGAGTAAAGACTAGTATTCCTCACTACAGTGAGAATGCTCCCACTGGTTTGAGTACTTATTATTGTACTCAGGTTTGGGGTGGTAAATCGTATGGTAAGACCTATTACAATGACGAGACCATAAAAGACCCCAATTGTCTTTACCTCAATGCAACACAAAAGCTTGCAGCATCTAAAGGACAGAATTTTAATGATAATGAGAAGACCTATGGTCCTTCCCATATGGACAATCTCCACATTGCAATGTCAACAGAAGATGGCCCGATTTCTGTAGGTGCCAATGGTGTGTTAAATGGTTATTGGGAGCACATTAATAACTTTAATTCTTCTGAAAATTACAACTATGGAGGTAATACAGGCGTTAAAAATGGTGGAACGTTAGATTTCGCTTATCGCTGTTCGGAAGACGACAAGTATCATGATAAGTGGATTATCATTGATGGTCAGTATATTACTGATGAAGATAATGTAAATCATGCTGGCAAATACTATGTTTGCTTCGATTTCATCGGTGTTCATCCAGAGGTAACAACAACTTTCCATGGATATTTTTGGAATGAGAGAGGCAACAATGGTGGTGAATGGAAATATGTTGGCCCGATTACGGTTTCTGGTTACTATGCAAGTGTGGCTGATGCAGCAAATGTGACCTATGATATTACTCTTGATGATAATGTAAACGGTGGTACGTGGACAAAAACAGTCACTTTGGTTAATGATGCTGCTGATGCAACAGTCCATCAAGCATACGGTATTGAAATAGAAGGCTATGACAAAGGTAACTTCTGCTATGATGCAAATGAAATCTATACTGACTGGATTATTCGTCTTGTAAATGCACAGCCAGTTAATCCCAATCCTAACGTTCTCCGTATCGTTGCTGAGGACTTGACCGCAACTCAGGCTTCTGACTTTGACTTCAACGACGTTGTACTTGATGTAACTCTTGGTAATCCTGCTACGGTTACGCTCGTTGCTGCTGGTGGCACACTGCAGTTGAAGGTTGGTAGTAACGGTGGTAATGGTGGTGTTGAGGTTCACGAAGCTTTGCTTGGTGCTGCTAACGCTAAGAATGGTAATGTTTACAAGATGGTAAGCCCCGGTGGTGACGTATGGCAGGAAGGTGGGTACGCAGTGGATATCACTCAGTATATCACTGACAAGGATATTCAGACTCCAGCTGCTGCTAACACAAAGATTCGCATTGAGGTTTACAAGAATGGTGAATGGCAGTTGTTGACAGCTCCTCAGGGCGAATCTGCATGTAAGCTGGGTGTTGATCAATCCTATACAATTCTGAGCGAGCGTGAGAGTATTAAGACTCATTATCCCGACTTCGTAGAATGGGCTACTTTGAATACGATTTCTAAGTGGTGGTAATTAAGCATCAAATACTTTGATATTTATAAATCGGAAGGGGCGGTTGCGAGAGCAACCGCTCTTTTTTTGCATTTTATTTGGCTGGTAGGAAATAAATAACTACCTTTGCAGATTATATGACTGACGAATAAAGGAAACTATGGTTCTGAATTATATTTGGATAGCGTTCTTCCTGGTGGCATTTGTGATTGCTGCGGTGAAGTTGGCGTTCTTTGGCGACTTCGACGTGTTTCCGGCAATGATGGATTCTACGTTCTCGTCGTCGAAGACGGCGTTTGAGATTTCGCTGGGGTTGACGGGTGTGCTGTCGCTCTGGCTGGGAGTGATGAAGGTTGGTGAGAAGGGTGGTGTTGTCAACGTGTTGGCGCGCGTGCTGTCACCCGTTTTCACTCGCCTGTTTCCTGATATCCCCAAGGGCCATCCTGTGACGGGCTCTATCTTTATGAACATTGCCGCCAACATGCTAGGACTGGACAATGCGGCTACGCCCCTTGGCCTGAAGGCTATGGAGCAGATGCAGGAGCTGAACACAAAGAAAGATACGGCGTCGAATCCGATGATCATGTTCCTCGTGCTGAACACCAGCGGACTGACGCTGATACCCGTCAGCATCATGGTTTACAGGGCACAGCTGGGTGCCGCTCAGCCTACGGACATCTTTATCCCTATCCTTTTGGCAACGTTCTTCTCGACGTTGGCAGGTATCGTTATTACCTCGCTCTATCAGCGCATCAACCTGCTGAACCGCACGATGTTGCTAACGTTGGGTGGTGCGTGTGCTGTCGTAGCAGGCATCATCTGGGGCTTCTCGCAGTTGTCGCCCGACGCTATGAACAAGGTCAGCACGACGGTGGCTAACATCCTGTTGATGACCATTATCTGTGGCTTTATCCTCGCTGGCGTGCGTAAAAAGGTAAATGTCTACGACGCCTTTATCGAAGGCGCCAAGGACGGCTTTACCACTGCCGTGAGGATTATTCCCTATTTGGTGGCTATCCTCGTGGGAATTGGCGTTTTCCGTGCCTCTGGGGCAATGGATATGCTGATTGGTGGAATGCGTTGGTGTGTTGAACTGACGGGCGTCAATGCCCAGTGGGTGGATGCTATGCCTACAGCCCTAATGAAGCCCCTGTCGGGTTCTGGTGCACGTGGTATGATGGTCGACGCAATGACCAACTACGGTGCCGACTCGTTTGTAGGTCGCCTGTCGTGTGTGTTCCAAGGTTCGACGGACACCACGTTCTACATCCTCGCTGTCTATTTCGGTTCGGTGGGCATTAAGAACACGCGTCATGCTGTGAGCTGTGGCTTGCTGGCCGACCTCGCTGGCGTCATTGCAGCCATTGCGATATGTTATTTGTTCTTTGGGTAGTCTAGAATAACTAGACTATCTAGAAAATCTAGAATGATTATGGGAAAGCTAACGACAATCTTTAAGGATACCGCCATTTACGGCCTGTCGAGCATCATTGGCCGTTTTCTGAACTATCTGCTCGTGCCGCTTTATACGGCGCAGCTCTCGGCGGCTAGTGGCGGATACGGCATCATCACCAACATCTATGCCTATGTGGCGTTGGCAATGGTGTTGCTGACGTTTGGTATGGAGACCACCTATTTCCGATTCACCAACAAGACCCATACCGACTCGCAGACGGTTTATGGCACCACACTCATCACGGTGGGTTCCGTGTCGCTGGTGTTTGCGGTGCTGGTGTTGTTGCTCCTGTCGCCCGTCAGTCAGTTGATGGGCTATGGCGACCACCCGGAGTACGTAGGTGTGATGGCTGTAACGGTGGCTATCGACGCTTTCTTATGCATTCCCTTTGCCCATCTGCGCCAACAGAAGAAGGCCCTGAAGTTTGCGGCCTTGAAGTTGCTGAACATTGCAGTGAGCATCCTGCTGAACCTCATCTATTTCTATTTCATGGACGGCAAAGATGTGGGCTATGCGTTCTATATCAATCTCGTCTGCACGGTGATGCTGGCCATATGTCTGATTACGGAATATACGGGTTTCCGTTGGAAACTCGACACACAATTGCTGCGCACAATGCTCAGCTATTCGTGGCCTATACTGGTGCTGGGCATTGCTGGCATTCTGAACCAAACGGCCGACAAGATGCTATTCCCTTATATCTACGAAGGTAGCGATATGCGCGAACAGTTGGGTATCTATGGCGCCTGCTCGAAGATTGCGATGATTATGGCAATGATTACGCAGGCCTTCCGCTTTGCCTACGAGCCTATCGTCTTTGCGGGCGTCAAGGACAAAGACCAGCATGAAATGTACGAGAAGGCCATGAAGTACTTTATCATTTTCACCCTGCTGGCCTTCCTCGTTGTGGTAGCCTATTTGGAAGTACTGAAGTTCATTATCGGTGCCGACTATTGGGTGGGCTTGGAGGTTGTTCCCATTGTGATGGCCGCAGAGATCATGATGGGCATCTACTTCAACCTGTCGTTCTGGTATAAGATTATCGACAAGACTATCTGGGGAGCCATCTTCTCTGGTATCGGCTGTGCTGTGTTGCTGGCTGTCAATATCATCTTCGTGCCCAAGTACGGCTATATGGCTTGTGCGTGGGGCGGATTTGCCGGATACGGAGTGGCTATGCTCGTCAGCTATTTCGTGGGACAGAAATATTATCCCCTCAATTATCCGCTGAAGGAGATTGCCCTCTACGTGGTGCTGGCCTTCGTCCTGTTTGGCCTGATGCGTTTCACCAACGACTGGCCGATGATTGCTTCGCTGGCTTTCAATACCCTGCTCGTTGTGGCCTTTATGGCCGTCATCATCTGGCGCGACCTGCCCCTTGCGAGCCTCCCCGTCGTGGGCAGATACTTTAGAAAACCGAATTACAAAGTCAAACAATAATACAATATGAAGAAAATTCTTTTATCATTATTCAGTCTGTGTGCCCTTGGGGCGCATGCTGATGAGGGCATGTGGACGCTCTACAACCTACCCAATGCCGTCTATGAGCAGATGAAGGCGTATGGTTTCCAACTGCCTATGGAACAACTCTACGCGAGCGACAACGCCGTGAAGAATGCCGTTGTCAACTTCGGTGGCTTCTGCACGGGTGTCGTTGTGTCGCCTGACGGACTGGTGTTTACCAATCACCATTGTGGCTTTGACGCCATCCGCCAGCACTCTAGCGTCGAGCACGACTACATGCTGAATGGCTTCATCTCGAAATCCTACGAAGAGGAGTTGCCCAACGAAGACCTTTTCGTCAGTTTCATGATTGACCAGAAGGACGTGACTGACCAGATTTTCCCCCATCTGAAGGGCTTGTCGCTCAATAAGCAAGCTGAGTTTGTGGACAGTGTGGAGAATGCCTGGCAGAAGGAAATCCGCCAGCAGGACTCTACCCTGCGCGTCGAGGTGAAACCTTTCTACGAGGGCAACAAATACTATATGACTACCTATCGCGACTTCGAGGACGTCCGTCTGGTGTTTGCTGTTCCCAAGTCGATGGGTAAGTTTGGTGGAGAAACGGACAACTGGATGTGGCCCCGTCAGACGTGTGACTATAGCGTGTTCCGTATCTATGCCGACCCCAAGACCAATGGTCCTGCCAAGTATTCGAAGGACAACGTGCCCTATCACCCCAAGTCGTGGGCGCCCGTTGCAATGGATGGCTACAAGCCAGGCGACTTCTGTATGATTATGGGTTATCCAGGCTCAACGAGTCGCTATCTGTCGTCGTACGGCATTCAGGAACGTCGTGATGCGCTGAATGCACCCCGTGTGCAGGTTCGTGAGGTGAAGCAGGAGGTGATGTTGCGCCACATGCGTGCTTCGGAGGCCGTGCGTATCATGTATGAGTCGAAGTATGCACATAGCAGCAACTACTGGAAGAACTCCATAGGTATGAACAAATGTATCGACTCGATAGGACTTATCGGACAGAAGCAGCAGTTTGAGGCCAGGATTCGCCAGTGGCAGGATTCTACGGGCTATCTGAAGGGTGAGCTCGACTTCGACAAGTTGGCCCAGCTCTATCAGAAGCGCATGAAGTTGACCCGTCTGCGCACCATCTTCAGAGAGACTTTCTATACCTTTGACGACGAGCTGACAACGCGTGCTTGGAAATGCAACTGGGGCATTCATGTACAAGGTCCGAAAGACAAGCCCAAGAAGCAGTACTATATGTTCGACGACAACAGCAAGGAGTGGGACGAAGCTACTGACTGCGAGCTGCTCGCTACGCTGATTCGCAACTATCGTCAACAGGTTGACAAGGAGTATTTGCCTGATTTCTATGAGACAATTGATAAGAAGTTTGGTGGCGATTGTGCTGCCTACGTCAAAGCCCTGTATCAGAAGTCGATTCTGATGAAGAGCGGCAAGCCCATCTATTTCAATAAGAAGAGTTACGACAAGGACTTGGGTGTGAAGTACGGCATCTCCATCAGCGAGATTATGGCTAAGATTAATGACGACCTCAGCGTGTTCAAAGACGACATTGCTGAGCAGGAGCGACTGTTGTGTGCCGCTGTGCTGCGTATGGAACAGGATCTGCCTAACTATTCGGACGCCAACTTCACTATGCGAATGACCTACGGTCAGATTGGTGAATATACGCTGGGCGGACGTCCCTCTGGCTATTACACTACTGCCCGTTCATTGTGGGAGAAGATGCAGAAGGCTGATGAGAACTTCGAATACTTTGCAGAGCCGGTGATGCACGAACTGATGGCCCAAAAGGACTTTGGCAAGTATGCTGACTCGTTGACCGGTACTATGCAGCTCTGCTTCCTCTCGAACAACGATATCACTGGCGGAAACTCCGGCTCACCCATCTTCAATGGCAAGGGCGAACTCTTAGGTTTGGCCTTCGACGGAAACTGGGACAGCCTGTCGTCAGACATTTTCTTTGACCGCCAGTTGGCTCGAACCATCAATGTTGACGTGCGCTATATGCTTTTTATGATGGATCAATGGGGTCACGCTGACAGACTCCTGAAGGAGATCAATGCGAAATAGCAACCTCGTAAACAATACATAAAACAAACCCTAGGGCTTCGAACCCTAGGGTTTACTTTTTATTTCTTCTTACGAGGCTTGCGGATGGCCCAGCCCTCTTCGCTGAAATCAGGGATTTCGCCTTTTAGCTCTTTTGCCTTTTTCTTTTCACCCTTGGTCTTCATGCTGTTGGGATTCAGAAACTGCATCCATTCGTCCTTTTGGTAGGTCTTGGCTTCCTTTCTAGGCACTCTAGAATCTCTAGATGCTCTAGAGTCTCTAGAAGGTCTAGATTCTCTAGAAACCCTTGACGGCTTGCCTTTTGGCGCTAGCCTGCCGGCAGATTCTTCTGCGTCGTTACAGCGTACCTCACGGCCTTTATATTGCTGGCCATTGACGTATTTGATGACTCGCTGGGCGTCCTCTTCAGGAACCTCGAAATAGGCGATGGTAGTCAGCAGATCGATATGACCAACTTCTACGTGACCACGAACATTCTTGTTGAGGAACTGCATCAGTTCACCAGGATAGAAGCCGTCCTTCTTGCCCAGATTGATGAAGAGTTTGCGGTAGCCTTTGGACGCAGCAAACGACTGCCCCTTTTCACGCTTACCCCTTTCTTTCTTTTCACCACGTTCCTCTCTCTTCGAGGAAACGGGCTCAATCTCTGGGGCGTCAGCATAGTAAGCTAAGAACTTACCGAATTCCAGTGACACAATCTTCTTGATGAGGTCATCTTTGTCGATATATTCGAAATAGCGACTGATGTCCTGCATAAAGGGTGCAATCTGTTCTTCGTCGACGTCGCTCTTCACAATCTGGTCCATCACCTTATAGAGCTGTTTCTTGCAGATTTCCTCTGCTGAAGGGATGGTGCCTTGTTCGAACTGTTTGCCAATCTCTTTCTCGATGTTGCGAATCTTATGTTTCTCGCGCGAATGGACAATGCTGAGCGACGTACCTTTCTTGCCAGCACGACCCGTACGACCAGAACGGTGGGTGTAGTTCTCAATGTCGTCAGGTAGTCCGTAATTGATGACGTGTGTGAGGTCGTCGACGTCGAGTCCGCGAGCAGCAACGTCCGTTGCCACCAGCAACTGTACGGTATGCTGACGGAACTTTTGCATAGTGAGGTCGCGCTGTTGTTGTGAGAGGTCACCGTGCAACGATTCTGCATTGTAACCGTCGCGAATCAGTTTGTCAGCCACTTCCTGCGTCTCAATCTTCGTGCGACAGAAGATGATGGCGAAGATGCGCGGGTAGTAGTCTACCAGACGTTTCAGTGCCAGATACTTGTCCTTCGCATTTACCATATAATAAATGTGGTTGACGTGTTCGGCACCTTCGTTGCGTGAACCCACCACAATCTCCTTGTAGTCATGCAGATAACCTTTGGCAATACGTTCAATCTCGCGACTCATGGTAGCCGAGAAAAGCAACGTATTCCTGTCCTCAGGAACACCTTCCAGAATGGCGTCAATACTCTCCGAGAAACCCATGTTCAGCATCTCGTCAGCTTCGTCGAGCACGACATTATGTACGTCATCCAATTGAGCGACACCACGTTTCATCAGGTCAATCAGACGTCCTGGGGTCGCTACGATAATCTGTACACCCTTGCGCAGGGCACGTATCTGCTGTTCGATACTGGCACCGCCATAGACAGCCTCAATGTGGATGCCGTCCAGGTATTTGGCAAAGTCGCGCATATCGTCAGCAATCTGCAAGCACAATTCTCGCGTGGGTGCCAAGATAAGGGCGTGAGGCAGCCCCCTGCCAATCTCTCCCATTTGAGGGTGTGGGATTTCAGCTATTCTTTGCAGCACGGGAATACCAAATGCTGCAGTCTTGCCCGTTCCCGTCTGGGCAAGGGCAATGACGTCATTATTATTACCCAGCAGGTAGGGAATAACCTCTTCCTGCACAGGCATAGGCTGTACGAAGCCCATCTCTTCAATGGCTTTGCGAATCTCTTCGCATACACCTAATTCTTCAAATGTTTTCAATATGAATAGTGTTATTTAATAAGTTGCTTCACTGCATTACGCCAGCCCTGATAGAGTGCTTCCTTTTGGGCTCTTGGCTGGGATTGATAGGTTTGTGTCACCTTGCGGAAACCTCTTACATCCTCAAAGGTCTTCCAGATTCCACGGGCAAAGCCGTTCATGATGACGGCTCCAAGGGCTGAGGCGTCATCGACTTCTGTGCAGACAACAGGCGTGTCGAGCATATCAGCTTGGAACTGCATGAGGAAATGGTTTTTCGTGGGTCCGCCATCAGCGGCAATCTCCTTCAGACTGCCACCTGTGGCACGAGCCATCACGTCGACTAAGTCTTTTATTTGATAGGCAATAGACTCCAAAGCAGCACGCAGGAAATGAGCCTTTGTGGTGGCGAAGGTCAGTCCGAAGACCGCTCCCTTCACGTCACTCTGCCACCAAGGAGCACCAAGTCCAGAGAAGGCAGGCACGATATACACACCGCCATTATCCTCGACGCTCGTTGCCAATGCTTCCATCTCAGCAGGATGTCCCACCAACTGTAACTGGTCAGCAATCCACTTCAGCGTGGCGCCTGTGCTATAGATGTTGCCCTCGAAACCATACCACGTTTTTCCCAATGCCGAGAAACCTACGCTGGTTACCAACCCTTCAGGGGCTTGCTGGGGTTCCTCGCCAATGTTCACCATGACACTGGAACCAGTGCCGTAAGTTACCTTACCAGAACCCTTCTCAAAACACATCTGACCCACCAATGCACCATGTGAGTCACCTAAGACACCAGCAATCTGAATGGGCTTGGAGAACACGCCCTCGCAGGTAGTTTCACCATAAATAGCGTCGCAGGGTTTAAGTTCTGGCATCATTGAACGGGGAATGTTGAAGAGTTGAAGCAGTTCGTCGTCCCACTGCATCGTATGGATGTTAAACAACATGGTGCGCGAGGCGTTCGTATAGTCTGTCGCATGAACTTTCCCACCAGTGAGTTTCCAGATGAGCCAGGTTTCAATAGTACCCATGAGTAGCTCGCCCCGTGAGGCAAACTCGCGGGCGCCCTCCACGTTATCGAGCAGCCATTTTATGCCTGTAGCCGAGAAGTTGGGGTCGATGAGCAGACCACTCTTCTGCATGACCATTTCTGCTTTTCCGTCAGCCCGTAGTTGACGACACAGTTCTGCCCCACGAGTATCCTGCCAAACTACCGCATTCGCAATGGGCTTGCCAGTGGTTTTGTTCCAGACAACGGCTGTCTCGCGCTGGTTGGTAATAGCCATCGAGAAGGTGTGGGGAACCAGCGAATAATGCAGATCCACCTCAGCCATTAGTTTGCGGATGGCCTCTATCATGTTCTGATAGATTTCCTCTGCGTCGTGCTCTACCCAACCAGTTTGGGGGTAGTATTGCTTGTGATCTACGTTGGTACGAGCCAGCAAACGGCATTCCTCGTCGAACAGCAATGCTTTCGTCGAGGATGTGCTCTGGTCGATAGCGATAATGCGTTGTGCCATAGACTTATTTGATGAAATCAAGCGTACTCTTTACGATACCATCTGCATCCATACCATAGTGGTGGAAGATTTCAGCGTTGGTGCCATGAACGACGTTCTCGTCAGGAATACCGATGATGCGAACTGGGACGGGATTTTCGCTGATGGTCTCGCAAACCATAGCACCCAAACCACCAAACTGAGAGTGCTCCTCAACAGTAACGATACGACCTGTCTCCTTTGCTGCCTTCTTGATAGCCTCCTCGTCGAAGGGTTTGAGCCAGGAACAGTCAAGCACACGAGCGGAGATACCTTTCTCCTTCAGTTGTAGACCAGCCTGCCAAGCGTGGTAGACAGTTTCGCCAGTAGCTACGATGGTGACGTCCTTACCATCCAGAATCTGAATGGCCTTTCCCACCTCGAAGTGGAAGTCGTCATTCTCGTAAACATCAGGCACAGCAGCACGACCGACACGAACGTAACAAGGCTTATTGAAATCAACCAAGAACTTCACGAGTTTCTTAGTCACGCGCCAGTCAGAAGGCAGACAAACGGTCATTCCAGGGAAAGTGCGTAGGGCTGCAATGTCGTGCAGCGAATGGTGGGTAGCACCCAGTGCTCCGTAAGCCACACCGCCGGATACACCTAGGATGGTAACTGGATTCTCGCTATACGCCAAATCTACTTTGACCTGCTCCAAGCTTCGAGCTACATAAAAACAGGCAGGACCACAACAGAACACCTTTTTGCCACTATGTGCCAAACCTGCAGAGATACCCACCGCATCCTGTTCGGCAATGCCACACTCCACAAACTGCTCAGGCAGTGCCTGTGCATAGTCACCCAAGGTCACAGAACCACGAGCATCAGTGGTTACAGCAATAATATCTTTATCTTCACGCGCCAATTCCAGTAACGTGTCAGTAAACTGTTTTCTACATGCAATCATCTTTTTATCCCTCCAATCCTTTAATTCTTTCTTCTATTTCCTTTACAGCCTCTTTGCACTGCTCTTCGTTCAACACACCATGATGCCACTTGGCAATGCCTTCCATAAACGAGACGCCCTTGCCTTTCGTGGTGTTCGACACTAGCAGGTGAGGCTTCTTGTTCGTATAGTCGATAGCATCAAAAGTTTTCACGATATCCTCCATAGAATCACCATTCATCTCAATAACGTCCCAACCAAAGGCACTCCAGCGCTCCTTCACGGAGTCGATAGGCATTACGTCCTCTGTATTACCACTGATTTGCAGGTGATTGCGGTCGATGATAGCCACCAGATTGTCAAGTTCATACTTATGACCAGCCATTGCTGCTTCATAGATAGAGCCTTCACCTTGTTCGCCATCGCCCATCAGCACGTAAGTCTTCCAAGCCTTTTTATCCATCTTAGCTGCAATCGCCATTCCTACGCCAATGCCCAGTCCGTGCCCCAGTGCACCACTGTTTACCTCAATGCCAGGCACCTCAATGGTGGGATGACCACTCAGAATGCTTCCAAACTTGCCTAGTGTGTCGAGCACTTCGGGTGCGAGAAATCCTTTTGCCTCCAACGTCACGTACAACGCCTCTACACAATGTCCTTTTGACAACACGAAACGGTCTCTGTCTGCAGCCTTTGGCTCCTGAGGATTCAGTCCTTTCATCACATGGAAATACAATGCCGTCATTACATTCAGGCATGAAAGGTCGCCACCAATGTGGCCAGCCTTGGCGGCATATACCACCTCAACAAGACGCTTACGGTTCTTCTCCGCAAGCAATTCCAATTCTTTTACGTTCATCTTTTCTTTAGATATATTTTATTATAAAGATGCACGAACGCGCGAAATGTCATCATCTTACCTCAAAAATAATAGTATAAAACAATGCTTTTTCTTTGTGTATTTAATCAAAAATGCGTACCTTTGTACGCAAATGTTTCATCCATACCTAAAATTATCATTATGAAGAAAATTTTTTTGTCCTTTCTGCTCTTGGCAGCAGTATCTGCAAATGCGCAGAACAACCCCGTGTTAACCATTGAAGGTGGTCAGGTACAAGGCGTCTTAACTGACGATCATCCTGATGTGTTTGTCTATCGTGGCATCCCCTATGCTGCACCTCCCATCCGTGAGAACCGTTGGAAGGAACCTCAGCCCATTGTACCTTGGAAGGGTGTGAAGATCTGCGATACTTTTGGTCGTCCGAGTTATCAAGCCATCCAGTATACTGGGGGCTACTATACGGAGTGGGGCTATGGTAAGGAAGCTGCCTTCAGCGAAGACTGCCTGTATTTGAATGTTTGGACGAAGGCTCCTGGTCAGGTGAACAAGAAATTGCCAGTAGCCCTGTGGATTCATGGTGGTGGCTATCGCGAGGGCTTCGGCTCTGAACCTGAGTTCGACGGACAGGAATGGGGTGGCAAGGATGTGGTGCTTGTCACCATCAACTACCGTTTAGGTGTATTCGGATTCCTCGTACATCCTGCTTTGTCAGCAGAGAGCCCCCACAAGGTTTCTGGCAACTACGGTATCCTCGACCAGATTGAGGCGCTGAAGTGGATTAAGAAGAATATCACCCAGTTTGGTGGCGACCCCAATAACGTAACCATTTTCGGACAAAGTGCAGGTGGTGGCAGTGTTCGTACGTTGTGTGAGAGTCCGTTGGCCCGTGGCCTCTTCCATAAGGCAGTCATCATGAGTGCCCAGGGCCTTTCTATCCCCGATGCTAACGGCAATCCGATGGGTGGTCGTTACAGCGGTGGTTCGTTTGCTGATGCTGAAGCCAATGCCAAGAAGGTGTTCGATTGGGCCGGCCTTACTGATTTACAGAAGATGCGTCAGGCAAGTACTGAGACTGTCTTTGCGCTGAACACTCTCTACTACCAGATTGTCGAAGGTCAGCAACAAGGCGGTGGTATGCCGTTTATGCGCAGGGGATTGCCTTTCATGCCAATGATTGACGGTTATGTCAGCCTTAAGAGTTTTGACGACGCCACTCGTGAGGGAACTCTCGCTGACGTTCCTTATATGATTGGTTTCACCCTTAACGACATGGGCAATATGGCTCCCAATATTGCTGAGTTCTGTAAGGTCCGCCAGCAGAAGGGTGGTAAGGCTTGGGCTTATCAGTTTGCTCGTCCGTTGCCCGATGACGGCTCTCATCCTGAAGTGACACAACGTCTGAAAGGTGCTTTCCATTCCAGTGACCTCTGGTTTGTCTTCAAGTCACTGAAGCATTGCTGGCGTCCTTGGACGAAGGGCGACTGGGACCTCTCTGAGAAGATGCTTACTGCATGGACAAACTTCGCCAAGTACAGCGATCCTAATGGCCCTAAGGGTGGGAATTGGGCTCCTTGTACAGAGAAGAATCCTAACTTCATGGTCTTCAAACTGAACGACAAGGATGCTGAGGCCTCTTTCTTCGGTCAGCCCGAGAAAGCTCCACAACCCCAAGGCTTCGGCTTCCCAGGAAGATAATAAAAAGCAAAGCTATTTGAACTCGTTTTGAAGAGGGCGTCTATCTGTAGACGTCCTCTTTCTTTAGCTGTACAACCTTGCCGAAGCGAGCTAACGCTTTCATATCTGTCAGCTTCTTGTCGCCAATAATAATCCACACGCGTTTGTTGTTAGAGATATGCTGTTGGTGGAACTGCACGATGTCCTGTGCAGAAACAGCAGGCAAAAGGCGGGCCATGTCAGCATTGGGATTAGTGCTGTAACCATTCATACGCTGATTGGCAACGTAACTGGCCATATCGCGGAAGGTGGGATAGTCGTTCTGAATATCGCTGATGACACTCTGTCGGGCAGCTTTGAGATTCTCTTCCTTCATCGGCATCTGACGCAACAGCGAGTCGATGGTGGTGAGAGCCTCTAACGTCTTGTCGGCCTGTGTACCAGTGGCAGTGATGTATCCCAGTATCTCCTGCGGATGCTGAGCGAGGCTGGTAGTGATGCTCTTTCCGCCAGTGGAGTAGGCCAGCGAACGGAATTCACGGACGTTCTGGAACAGAACTGACGACATACCACCACCGAAGTATTCATCCCACAACTTCAATTTAGTGCGCTCTTCTGCTGTAGGTAGGGCACTGATGGCATCATAGCTGACGACATAGTTCTGGCGCGACTTAGGAACTTCGTAGAAGAAGACGGTAGGCTCCGAGTATTGTTGCAGGGGGCGGAAGGTGTCAGCCTGCTTGCGGGTGCACTGAGCCAAGGGTAGTGTTTGTTGCGTTGACAACGCAACAGACTCGACGGTCTGATGACCGCAGTAGAACAGCTCGCAGTCGTACTGCTGAAGGTCGCGGAAAAGACTGAGCAGCTCGTCACTCTTCAGGGCCTTGATTTCTTTCTTCGACAGTTGGGTGAGGTAAGTCGACTTCTCACCATAGAGAATACGTTCCAGCATTGGTCTCATAACGTCGTCCTTTTGTTTACCGAAACTTTTACGGTTTACCTTGTCAGCATCCTTGGCTTCATTGAGTGCCTCGTTGTCCCCCTTTGCATTACACAGGAAGTGGGCCAGCAATTGCAGGGCGGGCTTCAGTTGTTTGTCAGGACCAGTCAGATTGAGGCTGAAAGTCTTGTTGCCAGTCTCTGCTGACATGGTGATACCCATCTTTTGCCAGGCCTGCTCCAACTGCTGTTTCTTCAGCGAGTCAGTACCAATGGCATTCAGATAATCAGCCAATACTTTCAGTTTAGGAGTATGCAATTCACCATCCTTGTAGCGTAGTGTAAAAGTAAAGATGTCGTTGATGGGGTTCTCTTTATAATATAAGGTGACGTGGTCATTCAGCTGTTTTGTAGTCACATCGTTTGCGAAATCAACGGTACGTATGGCAGTCTCCTTGACAGGCATCTGCTCCAACTGCTGGGCAAAAGCAGACTTCGCATCCATGTTCTTTGGCATGATAGGCTTGTAGCCAGGCTGTTTGATAGTTTCCTTGTCAGACGTACCGTATTTCTTTGATAGCGTGATGTGGTTGGCGCTATAGTATTTCTTGGCGGCAGCAACGACATCTTCTTTCTTTAATTGTTTGATATGCGTAATCTTGTCCAACACATCCTGCCAGGAATGCCCTTTGGCATAGGCGTCAATCATCAGCTGTGAACGACCGCTGATGGTTTCCAGTTCACGTTCAGCCGCCATCACCAACTCTTGTTTCAAGGCTTCCATCTGTTCAGTACTGAACTGTCCGTTCATCACCTTGTGCACCTGTTCCATGATGCGCTCTTGTGCTGTCTTCATCTTGCCCAAGAGTTTAGGTATAATCAGGATAGCAGATCCTCCGGCATCAGCAAAAGCCATACTGGTGGCCAAAGCCAGCATCACCTTATGTTCGTTCATCAGCGAGTCCAGCAGTCCTGCCTTACCATTCGACAGCAATGCGTTGGCTAAGTCCAAAGCATCGGCATCAGGTTCAAAGTCCGTTGGAGCCTTGAAGACCAACGCCTCTATTCCAATCAACGGAATAGGCAGTTTCACCTCGTATTTTTCGTTAGGCTGAATGTCAGGCATGGGACTATATCCGCGTTTTGGCGCGGTTCCTGTCTGTACACGTCCGAAGGTTTGCTCCAGCAGAGTAGTTAATGTAGAGTCTGGCGTGATGTCGCCACAGAGGATGAGGCCCATGTTCGAAGCCACATAATACTTCTTATAGAAGGCAGCCATATCCGACAGGCGTGGGTTCTTCAGGTTCTCCGTTGAACCAATGATAGGGTAGGCATAAGGCTGGGTCTTGAACACAGCACCCATGACTTTCTCCATAGCATTACCCATCCCGTCAGCAGAGCGGTTCTTCTCTTCGTAGACGTTTTCTAACTCTCCCTGAAAACCGCGAAATACAGGTGATATCAGGCGCTCAGAGTTGAGCCAGCACCATTGTTCCATATACTGCGGCAGAAACGAGTTAAAGTAGAACGTCTCGTCATAGCCTGTGCCTGCGTTCAGTCCGCTACCACCGTATTTTGAGATCAGACGATTGAACTCGTTGGGAATGACATAGTCGGATGCCTTCAGACTCAGTTCGTTGATGTGGTGCTGAATCTTTGTGCGCTCTGCCTCATCATGTGTCTGCGACAACAGGTCGTACTGCGCCGAGATGCTGTCGAGCCATGGCTTTTCTGCCTGATAGTCAATGGTACCAATACGATCGGTTCCCTTAAACATGATATGTTCGAAGTAGTGGGCAATACCCGTGTTGGGACAATCCTTGGCTCCCGCCTTCACCACAACAGCACCAAAAACCTTCGGTTGCGAGTGGTCTTCGTTTAGCCATACGGTCATACCGTTACTCAGTTTCAACTCTTTGACTTCCAGTTGTGCTTTGCTAACCAGACATGACAAAACACAAATCATTAGAAATGTAAATCGCTTCATAAGCTATAAAATGTTGATTTTGTGGGACAAAGGTACGAAAAAACTGAAAATAAAGAACAAAGAATTAAGAAATATTTCGTAATTTTGCACCGCAAAATGGAAAGAACGATTAAAAAGTAATAAGATTATGGCAAAGAAAGCATTATTGATGATTCTCGATGGATGGGGAATCGGTAAGCATGGTAAGGGTGACGTGATTTTCAATACTCCCACACCTTACCTCGATTTGTTAACAGCTACTTCAGCTCACTCTCAGTTGCAGGCCTCTGGTGAGGATGTTGGTCTGCCCGACGGACAGATGGGTAACTCTGAGGTGGGTCACCTGAACATTGGTGCCGGTCGCATCGTTTACCAGGACCTGGTAAAGATTAACCGCGCCTGCAAGGACGGCTCTATCATGGAGAATCCGCAGGTGAAGGCTGCTTACACCTATGCCAAGGAGAACAACAAGAAGCTGCACCTGATGGGCCTGACCTCTGATGGTGGTGTGCACTCAAGCCTCGACCACCTGTTTAAGCTCATCGAGATTGGTAAGGCTTACGGCCTGAAGAATCAGGTGTTTGTGCATTGCTATATGGACGGTCGCGATACTGACCCACATTCTGGTATAGGCTTTATCCAGAAGGTGAGCGAAGTCTGCGCTGACAATGATGCTGCTATCGCAAGTATCGTTGGTCGCTTCTATGCGATGGATCGCGACAAGCGCTGGGAGCGTGTGAAGGAGGGTTATGACCTGATTGTAAACGGTGTTGGTAAGCAGGCTACTGATATGGTGAAGGCTATGGAAGAGAGCTATGCTGATGGCGTAACCGACGAATTCATCAAGCCAATCCACAATGCTTCAGTGAACGGCACTATCGAAGAGGGCGACGTTGTCATCTTCATCAACTTCCGTAACGACCGTGCTAAGGAGATGACAATTGCTCTGACGCAGGAGGATATGCCTGAGCAGGGTATGCATACGATCAAGGATTTGCAGTACTATTGTATGACACCATACGATGCCAACTTCAAGGGTGTTCACATCCTCTTCCCTAAGGAGAACGTAGAGGATACGCTGGGCGAGTATCTGAGCAAGCAAGGCAAGAAGCAGCTCCATACCGCTGAGACGGAGAAATATGCTCACGTGACCTTCTTCTTCAATGGTGGTCGTGAGGCTCCTTACGAAGGCGAGGATCGTATTTTGGTTCCCTCTCCGAAGGTAGCTACCTACGACCTGAAGCCTGAGATGAGCGCTTACGAGGTGAAGGACAAGCTGGTGGCTGCTATCAACGAGGCTAAGTACGACTTCATCGTGGTGAACTTCGCCAATGGCGATATGGTGGGTCATACAGGTATCTACAACGCTATTGCCAAAGCCGTCTGGGCTGTTGACAACTGCGTGAAGGAAGTCATCGAGGCAGCTAAGGCTAACGACTATGAGGCTATCATCATTGCCGATCACGGTAATGCTGATAACGCCATCAACCCCGATGGCACGCCTAACACCGCCCACTCGCTGAACCCCGTGCCTTTCATCTATGTAACCAACAACAACTCGGCTACAGTGAAGGACGGTCGTCTGGCTGACGTGGCTCCCTCTATCCTGCACATCATGGGATTGGAGCAGCCTGCCGATATGACAGGTGAGAACCTGATTACTGACTAAAGTGCAAAGAGCCAAAGATATAGTGTCATACTAAAGGCTCTCTACTATCACACTAAACACCCTCTAGTGTCATACTGGAGGGTGTTTAACATTTATGTGGCAGTGGTTTAGAAACTGCGGAGCCAGGCTTTCAGTTCGAGCATCATTTCGAAGTGGTAGGGGAACGACTGACGGATGCCAAAACCATGCCCGCCAGAAGGATAGATGTACATAGCAGTAGAAACGCCATTCGTATAAAGCTGCTCGTAGTAGCTGAGGCTGTTGATAGGAGGAACGGCTTTGTCGTCGTTGGCCAAAGCCAGAAAACAGCGAGGAGTATGTTTGTTGATGTGTTTCTCGTTGCAGTATTCGTTAATCAGCTTCTGCTTGGCGCCCTTGCCTAAGAGATTGTCACGCGAACCTTGATGGGTGACACCTCGTTCCATCGAGATGACTGGATAGAAGAGTATCTGGAAGTTGGGCATAGCGTCACTGGTGGCATGGGTGGCAACGGTAGAGGCCAGATGACCACCAGCCGAGAAGCCCATGATACCTACGTCGTTGGGATTGATGTGCCAAGCCTCGGCATTTCTCCTTACCAGACGCATAGCCTCTTCGGCATCCTCTGCAGGGACGGTATAATGGCCGTGAGGCATACGGTACTTCAATACGATGAGGGCAATGCCCTGCTCGTTGAAGAATGGTGCCCAGTCAAATCCTTCGTGCTGCATAGCCAGATGACTATATCCGCCACCAGGACAGCAGACGATGGCTCGGCCTGTTGCTTTTTTCTCGTCGGGCAGGAAGATAGTGACTTTCGCCATATCTTCTGCGTCACCATTACTTGTACGCGGGCCTTCTGGCCACAGATTCATCTCTGTACCCTTCTGGGCAGATGCCATTATCGATACGAACATCATAAGGAAAAACAGTACTTTTTTCATAATTATTGGGTTTATTGTTTGCAAAGGTACGAAATAATTCGTATCTTTGCGGCATTAAACGCGTAAAAACTTTAGGACTATGAATAAAAAGATGCTTTCTTTGGCACTGATGACGGCAATAGCCGTTGGTGCGCAGGCAAAAGTGAAGCTGCCCCACCTGGTCAGCGACAACATGGTGATTCAACAACAGTCGGACGTTCGTCTGTGGGGCTGGGCAAAGCCAGGTAAGACGGTCGTTGCCACCACTTCGTGGAGCAACGAACGCTCTGAGGTGAAGACAGATAAGGATGGTCGCTGGTTGCTGACGGTGAAGTCGCCTAAAGCCAGCTACGAACCATTGTCTGTTACGTTCGACGATGGTGACGGACAGGTTACTATTCATAATGTACTCGCGGGCGAGGTTTGGGTGTGCGCTGGCCAGTCGAATATGGAGATGCCTGTCAAGGGCTTTGGCAACTGCCCTGTGCTGAACTACAACCACGAGGTACTCGGGTGTGCCGGCAAGCGTCAGGTGCGCTCGGCGAAGATTCCCAGCATCATGCGAATGACGCCTCAGGAGGATGCTGACACCCAGTGGCGCGAGTGTTCGCCACAAACGGTCAGCGAGTTCTCGGCAACAGGCTATTTCTTTGCGAAGGTGATGAATCAGGCACTCGACATTCCCATTGGACTCATTGAGGCCAACAAGGGTGGCTCGCGAGTAGAAAGCTGGCTGACGAAGGAGAATCTGGAGAAATACACCAAGGAACCAACGGATACGACGGGTATCGTCAACTTCAAGAAGGAGTATGACTACCTTCGTGGGCTGGTGTGGGGCAACGGCACGTTTAACCCCATTCTGAACTATACGGTCAAGGGTATTATCTACTATCAGGGTTGTTCGAACGTGGGCGATCCAGGCAATCAGTATTCTGAGCGTCTGAAACTGCTCGTCGAACAATGGCGCGCACAGTTTAAGCTGGGCGAGATTCCGTTCTATTTCGTGCAGATTGCGCCCTACGCCTACGACGGTGACGACGTGAACGGCCTGAGCGGTGCATTGTTGCGCGAGCAGCAGTTCCGTGCTTCGCAGATTATTCCCAATAGCGGACTGGTATGTATCAACGACGCAGTCTATCCCTACGAGCCTTTGCAGATTCATCCTGCCCAGAAGCAGAAGGTGGGCGAGCGCCTGGCGTTCCTCGCGCTGAACAAGACCTACGGTTTCAGCACGATTATCTGCGAGAGTCCGTCGTTTAAGGAGATGAACATCAAGGACGACAAGGTCATGATTCACTTCAACAACGAGTGTGGGGGCATGAGTCGCTTCACGGATATTCAGGGCTTCGAGATTGCTGGTGCTGACCGTGTGTTCCATCCTGCCAAGGCCGAACATTTCTGGCAACCGGGCGGAGGTGCTTGGGACGAGTGCTTCGTCATCAGCAGTCCTGAGGTGAAGCAGCCCGTTGCCGTTCGTTATTGTTTCCGCAACTTCCTGTTAGGCAATTTGGGCAATGCCGGAGGTCTGCCTCTGTTCCCCTTCCGCACAGACAATTGGTAATCATATTGTTTAACGTTCAATGTTCAACGTTTAATGTTAATATGGAGCATCCTTTAGAGATATTCAAGTATTGTCCCGTTTGTGGCAGCGAGCATTTTGAAGTGCACAACTTCAAGAGCAAGAAGTGTTGCGACTGTGGGTTCACGTACTATGCCAACCCCTGTTCCGCAACGGCAGCATTCATCATCAACGACAACGATGAGATGCTGGTCGTCCGTCGCGCCAAGGAACCTGCCAAGGGAACGCTCGACCTGCCTGGTGGATTCGTCGATATGGGTGAAACGGTAGAGGAGGGTATGGTTCGTGAAATCAAGGAGGAGACAGGCCTTGACATCACGAACATCCAGTATCTCTTCTCGTCGCCCAACGTCTACGTCTATAGCGGTATGGGCGTCCATACGCTCGATATGGATTACTTGGCTCGGGTGCATGGTTCCGTCCCTGCCATCAAAGCCGCTGACGACGCCGCTGAGGCTTTTTGGATTCCCATAGCCCAAGTCAATCCCGCCGAGTTTGGCCTTACCAGCATCCGCAACGCCGTCATCCGATTCCTAAAGGAATATAAACATTAGGCGGGCGCTGTATGAATAGCGCCCGCCCTGGAAGGTTAATAAAAGGTTCGGATGTGTTATTTATTCCACAGTGAAGTTGTTTATTCACCGACAACAATGACGCAACGGTTCTTGTCGTTCTCGTCGTAGGGTTGAACGGTATCGCCGAACGATTCAACTGTCATACGGCTAGCGTCAACGCCTTTCTCCTGCAGGGCCTTGGCCACCTTTTCAGCACGAGCCTTGGCATAGCCTACGTTGATGCGGGGATTGCCCGTACCGCGGTCGGCATAACCCTTGATGCTGATACCCTTCTGCGGATATTTGTTGCACCAACTGACGATGCGGTTCAATATAGCGTCGGGGTCGGGATCGCTGAGGCGGATATTGTAGAAGAAGACTTCTTTCAGCGGCTCGTCCTTTACAACAGGCTTGGGCTCGGGTTTGGGTTCAGGCTTCACGACGGGCTTGGGAGCGGGAGGAGGAGCAGGAGCCTCGTAGACGGGCTCTGGCTCGGGTTCTACAACCTTCTTCTGTGGCTGGCCGAACTTAAAGGTTAGGCCGAGGAGGGCTGACAACTGGAAGTCGGGGTTGAAGTTGCGCTTCAGGTTAAACTCGTCGTTCTTCATGTTGCCGTCAATTTCAAGACCGATAGCAAGATTCTTGCTGACGTTGAAGTTGAACTGCGTACCCAAACGCATATTATAACAGCTCTGTTTGGAGCCGCAGAGATCGGGGTTGGGATTCATAGTCAGTGCATCATTCCGCTCGTTGAACTCGTCGAAATCCCAGCCATAGTTGACACCAAAACCTAACAACATCACCCAGTCGAACACATCGCACGTACGACGGGGATTGATGATGTTGGTCATATTCATGAGCAGGTCGAGGTCGCCAGTGATAGCCTTGAACTTGTAGTCGTCAGAAAGCTTGGAGTTCAGACTTACGCCGGGGATAGCGCTCTTGATTTCCCAGCCCTGTACATGAAGACGTGCACCCACCTTTGAGTTGAAATAACGACCGAAAGAGAGAGCCACTTGTGGCGTGATGAGCTTATTGAATTTGTAGTTTGTGAACGTACCCTGTGCACCACCTTGCACGGTAATGAAGTTGTAAGGATAGTTATCCTCTACCGTTTGTGCCTGCACTGCGGTGGACACTCCGAAAAGGAGTGCCACAGCAGCGAGGATATTCTTGTAATTTTTCATAATCCTAAATCTTTAATTGGTTCTGAATTACTGCTTGGTAATCACAACTTTGTTGTTACCGGCATAGCTGATGTAGAGCTGGAACTTGTAGGTTCCTGCGTCGATGTTCAGGTTGTTGCCATCCTGGCTCAGGTCAGTTTCCGTACCACCCCAGTTGATTGCCCAGTCGTGGTTAGCGCGGAACTTGTATTCGCCAGAAACGGCATCCGTTGTTACCTCCCAACAACCCTCAGCGGTGTTGTAGGTCATTTCCAAGTCTTCACCCCAGCCATTGAAGCCACCAATCATACTGATGCTTTCAATTTTCAGCAAGCTATAGGTCATGCCAGCGACGTCGAGGTTGATCTGATAGAAGCCTGCACCTGGGTCAGGACAGTTTGGACCACCGCCATCGGTCAGTGTACCACCCATGGTTGTACCTTCGATATACTCCAGGTCGTTGTCCCAGTTGTCCTTGTTGGGCTTGAACTTGAATTCACCGTCCAACCAGTAGTAACCCTGATATTGTCCGCTGCCGTTGCCAGCCAATTGGTGATTGGTGCTCCAGCCGCCTTCATTACCGATTTCATAAAAGAAGTCAGGATAGCCGCTATCTTCCTTGACGGTGCAGCGAGCGGGACCATCGCCGTTGATGAAGAAACGGATGATGTAAGCTCCGTCGGCAGCGAGCTGCAGGTTGGCACCGTTGTGTTCGAGGTTGTCCATTGTACCACCCCAGTTGATGCCCCAGTCGTGGTTCATGCGGAACTTGTACTCGCCGGCATTGAGTGTCTCGCGAGCCTCCCAGCATTTGAAGTTCTCATTATACGTCATGTCAATGTCAGTGTCCCAAGAACCACGGACGGAACCGATGATGCTGATGGAGTTGACAGCCGTAATCGTATAGGTCATCTCCTTCAGGTCAACCTGTACCAGATAGAAGCCTGCTGCCACGCCGTCGATGTTAGGACCACCGTCGGTAGTCAGTGTACCACCGGTAGCATCGCCAGAGGCTTTCTCCCAGTCACCATCCCAATTGTCCTTGTTGGGCTTGAACTTGAATTCGCCGTCCAACCAGATGATGGCTTCATACTGTCCGAGACCATTGCCATAGAGAGGATGAGGCTCACTCCAGCCGCTTTCGTTACCAATCTCGTAGATGAACTCGTTGAAGCCAACGGGTGCATAAGTCCATGTCTGATCAAGCATATTGAAGGTGAGGTCATAGAACAGAGCATCGGGGTCGGCTGTGATAATCAGGTTGTTGCCTTCGTTGTTGTAATTGAACTTACCCTCTTCCTCGGCAGCTGCCAGACAGCCGCTCCAGTCGCCGCCAAGACCGCTCTCGGGCGTCATCTTGAACTCGATGTTGCCGCCATCCTCAGCAGCGGGGATGCGCACCTTGAAGGTCGGATTCTCGTACGGGTCGCTGCCGTCGTTGGTCAGCTTGTAGGTCGTGTCGGTGTTGTCCCAGCCATTGATGGAACCAGTGAGGTAGTAGGCTGCCTCGATGTTGGGAGCCTGCGGAATGGCCGTGATATGGAACACGTCGGAGAAAATCTTTACCGTCGTACTGCCATTGGTGAGCCACGTGCTGACCGTAGCCTCAACGGCACGCTCAACAGGACGGCGGCCAAACGTTTTGGCGACATAACTATGCAAGTCTGCTGCCGTCATCACACCGTCAGCAGTGATGTCGTAAGTAGCATCGCCACCCAATGTGATGACGTAGGAAGTAAGCTTGTAGCCGGCATCTGTTGACGTCGGAGCCGTGATGTTGCACACCTTTACCTTATCGGCGGTGACGCTGTTGAAGTCGATGACGCCTACCGTAGAGACGCTTCCGTTGCCGAAGCTGACGGTCTCAGGCTGTGGCACGACCTGAGGACTCAGCCAGTCTTTGTAGTCGTCGGTGCAAGCTGCTATCGACGCTACAAAAGCTATCAATGATAATATTTTCTTAATCATAATTGTATTCCTTATTGATTATTGTTTGATGAAACGGATGTAACCCGTGATATCGTTGAAGATAATCATATATTTGCCTGCCTCGGGGATTACCAGGTTCGGACCATTGCCCACACCATAGACGTACATGCCTTCAGAATAGTCGACGAATGCACCACCCTTGTTGAAGTCCCAAGAGTTGGCCTGCTTGATCTTTACCTCGTCGCCGGCAGCAAAGTCGTAAGTGATATACCAGTCGTGGTTCTCCCAACCAGTCGAGCACGCTGTCATTGGAGTATCGCTCCAGCCGTTGAACGAACCGGAGATAGCCATACCGTCATAGACAGGAGCAGCGCCGTCGTACTTCTCAATAGTCAGGGCTGTGGTGTTCTCCTTGTCACCAACCTTAGCCAGTTCGGCGGTGTTCAGTGTAATCTTGTAGAGACCAGCCTCACCGACAGTGATGTTTCCGGAGCCACCGTCGTTCTTCACGTAGCCGCCATCGTTCTGGCCAATTTGCGTTGCCCAGCTGTCATCCATAGAGCCACGGAGCTTGAAGCCGTTACCGCCCAGATAGCCAATCCACTGGATTTCGCCAGCACCGGTCTTGGTATCGTAGACGACACCGTCAATGGTCTGCATCGGAATGACACACTTACCTTTGTCACCACCCCAAGAGCCGTCAGCAATGTCGGCACCGATGAGCCACCAAATCTCAGGATCAGTGGGCTTCAGTACCATATAATAAGGTACAGTGTTTATCGTAATCACATTTGAGTAGATGGGGTAGTACTCGTTGAACGAAGCGTCGCGAACAGCAGCTTTCACACGAACTAACAACTGTTGTATGGCAGGGGTAGTAGCCTCCGTCCAGCCGAGCATCTGCAACATCGTGCGATTCAGATTCTGGGCGTTGATTTCGACGTTGCTGCCATTGCTGAATGTTTCGTCGAGCACGAAATAGTCAGCTCTGCTGTTGTCGTCGGCATTGGCGTCGAAAGGCGTCGTGAACTGGCCTGTTGGTGACATCTCAACCCAATAGGTTGGTACTACGGGAGCATTGAAGTCGTTGTAGGGAGTAGGCTGCGACCAAGTGAGAACGATGGGGGCAGTGGTCTTCTCCAAGTCAATGTTTCCATTGACGGACAGCTCGTTGAGCACGAACGTCGTGGGCTGGGTCAGCGTGGGGTTCGAATCGCGGTCGTCCTTACATGAAGTGAAGAGCGACAGACCCGCAACAGCCAGCAGTATTGTTGATTTGAATATAGTCTTCATAATATTTCAATTTTCATTTTTCATCTTTATTAATAGCCCTCGTTCTGCACCAGATTAGGATTAGCCGTCATATCAGAGGAAGGAATAGCAAACAGGTTACGGTAAGCAGGCAGGCTGGCACCATTCTCGGAACCGCCTTTCCATTCCCAAGCATTCTCGCCACCGCTCTTATCGCCGGCATAGACGCCGTAGCGGATGAGGTCGGTACGACGAAAACCTTCCCAGTAAAGCTCACGGCTGCGCTCGTCAAGAATTTGCTGCAACGTGCAGCTGTTCACGATACCGGTATTGGCACGCTGGCGCAGAGCATTGATATACTGGGTGCCGGTAGCACTGGTAGTACCGTTATTCAGACGGGCATCGGCCTCTGCGGCAATGAGGTAAGCTTCGGCAGAGCGCATTAGGAAATAATCAGCATCGGGGAAGATGGTGCTATGAGGTGTTGCTCCGGTGGAATAGGTATTGCGATACTTTCCAACAGAGAAACCAGAAGCAAATTCGGATGGCGTGCTTGCCGACAGGGTGCGGTCAACGCCAAAGAACAATGCACGATCATCACCTGCAACAATAGCCATTTCACGGATGGTAACATTAGGAGCATCGCCCTTGGGGAAGAATTTCTCCACCAACTGACGACGGGCGCGGTTGCCAGCCCAGAACTTCTCAACCATACCGAAATCACCGTCGACATCCATATCTGCTTTCCATGCTGAAGACATCAGGAACATGGATGTACCATAGGACGTTGTGGTAATACCGTCACCCAATAGAGGCAGTATAGCCTCGACGCTGGAACCATTCTCGCCATTGTCGCCCATGAAAAGCATCTGGTAGGCACTCCAGCCATTCTTGCCACTCGTCCACAGCTTGTGGGGACCGCTGATAACCTTCTCGGCATACTCCTTGGCCTCAGTCCAGCGGGCGCTGCCGGAATATACCTCTGCATTGAGATACAGACGAGCCAGCAGCAGGTTAGCAGCATCCTGGTCAGCACGGCCATAGCCGTCGGAACTGCTCGTGCGGGCTACGGGAGCCTGCATCTGGTCCTTCACCTCCAGCAGTTCGCTCTCAATCCACTTGAAAAGGTCGGCACGCTGAATCTGCTCAGGAGAAGTAGACATCAGCTCAGTAGCGAACGGCACGTTGCCAAAGCAGTCCATTAGGAAATAGTAGTACATGGCACGGAGGAAACGCACCTCAGCAGTGCGGGTGGCGTCAATGCCATTGCAAACATCGAGATAGTGGTTGCAGAAAGCGATGCTGGTATACAGACGGTTGTAGAAACCTTCTAGCATCGGATGACTCGCCCCCCAAGAGTTGTAGTTGAATTCAGGAATACCAGGGTCACCCCAGGCACAAATGGCCTCGTCGGTGGTCAGTTCGTTAGCGTTAAACATCTGACGGACAAAACCAGTGGTACCTCCGTCCAGACGGTTGATGTCACATACATAGTCATCTTTTGGAGCACCCTTACCGTCACCGCCATAGTTACCGGCAACCGCCATCGTTGCATAGCACTTCGTAAAGAGCTCAGGTTCGCTAGGCGTCATCACAGTACTAGGGTCGATGGGGGTCACGTCCAGATCCTTTGTGCAAGAGCTCAGTCCGGCTACAGCAAAAGCTACTGCTGCAACGGGAATCAGATTTTTGAAATATCTTAAGTTCATAATCGTAATCTTTTTTACTTATTTACTTTTTTCACCTTTACTTAGAAGTTCAGGTTCAAACCACACTGGATAGTGAAAGGACGAGGATAAACCTCATTGTCGATACCACCAAAGACTTCAGGATCGAGGCCGTCGTACTTGGTAATCGTAAACACGTTCGTAGCAGCCAGATAAATGCGGCCGGAAAGTCCATTGTAATTGCCACCTTTGAAGAGGTCTTCGAAAGAATAACCGAGCGTGATATTGTCACACTTCAGGAATGAAGCATTACGAACGAAGTAGTCGGTCTTCACGTAATCGTAGGTTGTCCATCCGTTTCTTACGGCCTGTGGAATGACATTCTGCAGGTATTCAAACGATGCGTCGTAGCGCATGGCCACGTTAGAGAAACCAGCGCCGCGGTCCCAGTACACATAGTTGTCGAAGCTGGCACGGAGTCCGAAACCGAGGTCCCAGTTCTTCACCTGAATGCGGGAGCTCAAACCTGCGGTGTAAGGAGCAGCGGGGCTCTTGTAGAAATAACGGTCGGCATCGTTGATAACGCCATCGGCGTTACGGTCTACATAGACTCCTTCAAGAGGAATGCCGTTCTCATCATAAACCTGCTGGAACACATAGAACGAACTGGCGGGATGGCCTACAGCATGAGCCTGTACTTGGTTACCGGTACCGGCTGAGATACCACCAGTCATGACGATGTCGCCCTCGCCTGTCAGCTCGGTAATCTCATTTTTATTATAGGTGAAGTTGGCGGTCACTTCCCACTGAACATCTTCTGTCTGGATGGGACGTACAGTCAGAGCGGCCTCGACACCTCTGTTCTCCAGCGAACCAATGTTCGACCAGACCTCATTACGGAAGTTAGAACCTGCAGATACCGTAGCTTTGTTAATCAGGTCTGTGGTTTTGCGATAGTAATAATCAACGCTACCGCTGAGGCGGTTGTGGAAGAAGGCAAAGTCGAGACCGGCATTCCATGTAGTGGTGGTCTCCCACTTCAAGTGCTTGTTGTAGGCATCGGGCAGATAGAGCAGACCACTGTCGTTGACGCCTAAGATGGGATAACGGCCGTCGACGCTGCTAGAGTTTACGTTATAAGTGGCAAAATAGTTGTAGTTACCAATGCCATCCTGCTGACCAGTCTTACCCCAACCTAAGCGGAGCTTCAGTTCGTCCATCCAGCTGACATTCTTCAGGAAGGCCTCTTCGTTGATCTTCCAACCAAGGGCTACAGAGGGGAATGTTGCCCAATGGTCGTAGAAACGACTTGAACCGTCACGACGCACGGTGGCTGTAACCATGTAGCGGTCGAAAGCGATGTAGTTGGCACGTCCGAAGAAAGAGACGAGATAGCTCTCTTGCTCCCACTCTTTACTGCTTTCCGAGAAAACGGTGCCACGCAGAGCTGCCAGTGTTGGGTCGTCTACAACCTTTCCGTCGACAAGCGATGTGCCATAGGTCTGTGGATAGAGGCTCGTATATCGTTCATTGCCCCAAAACTTATTATGACTCCACTCGTAACCGACCATGATGTCGAAATGCTGAGTCTTTAGGAAGTCTTTGTAATACTGAGCATATGCAGAGAAGGTGAGGTTATATTTATTTTCTTTTGTAAAACCGCTGTTGCCATAATAATAGCTTGACGAACCCCAGGGAGCCAAATCGACCTCTTGCTTACCATTTGCCCAGTCACCGCTGGCATTGGCATGCAGACGCAAATCTTCGAAACCGTGAATTTGGTAGTCCACCTCTACATTACCCATGTAGTCAAAGCTGTTTGCGCGGTCGTTGCGCTCGTTAATCATAGCTACGGGGTTCTTGCCAGGGCCTGTGGCACGGATGGCACTCGTGATAGTATAGTCGTTATAAGCGGCACCATCGCCAGCCCATTGCCAATATCCGCGGAAGTCCTCAAAGCGTGGGTCGCTGCTTGTAACGAACTTTGTTGGATCGAAGCGAACTGCCTCACTGATGGCGCCCGTGGGAGCATAACGGTTGTGCGAGTACATAAACTTACCGTTGATGTTGAACTTCAAATGGTCGTCAAGCAACGAGGGGTTTAGCGTCACACTGGCGGTAGTACGCTGGAAGTTGGAAGTCTTCAGAATACCGTTTTGGTCGGTGTAGCCTACGCTGAGACGATAAGGCATGTTCTTCAGACCACCCTGAACGGTGATGTTATGGTCTGTAGACACAGCAGGATGGAAAATCTCCTCCTGCCAGTCGGTGTTGCCATAGTTCAACAGACTGGCAGCCTTAGAATCTGCACCATAATAATCAATAATGAATTTGCGATATTCGTCGCCACTAAGTACGTCGAGTTTGTTGCGTTTCACAGAATAGGAAACGTTGCCGTTGTAGCTCACCTTGGGAGCTTGACCCTGACGTCCTTTTTTAGTGGTGATGATAATGACACCGTTAGAACCACGGCTACCATAAATTGCAGTAGCTGAAGCATCCTTCAGCACGGTGAACGACTCGATATCGTTCGGGTTAACCATCGACAGGGCATTGGGTGCACCCTTTACGCCCTGGCGGTCCATTGCCAGACCGTCAATCACAATCAGAGGGTCGTTAGAGGCGTTCAGTGAAGAACCACCACGAATACGGATGGTACTGCTACCACCAGGCGTACCGCCATCGCTGGTTACGTTTACACCGGCAATCTTACCTTGGATCATGTCCTGAGCACTGACAATCAAACCGTGGTTCTTTTCATCGGGTTTCAGAGCTGTAACAGAACCAGTAAGGTCGTTTTTACGGGCAACACCGTAACCAATGACGACAACTTCGTTCAGCAATGCTGCATCATCCTCCAGTGTAATAATTAAGGTGGGGGCAGCCTTGACAGTTGCTGTCTGATAACCGATGTAGCTGACGGTGATGTCAGCGCCTTGATTGGCTTTCAAGGTGAAGTTACCATCGAAGTCGGTGACTGCAGCGGTTTGTGTGTTCGCTACACGTACGGTGGCTCCAATGATGGGTTCACCCAGAGCATCTTTAACATGGCCTTTCACGTCTATTTGCGCAAAGGCTCCTACCGATAGGAATAGTCCTAACATAAGGACGAGCATCCTAAACGGAATCTTAATGTTTACCTGCTTCATCATTTAATTTTTAAAGTTAGTATTTTATAATAAGTTCACAATAAACAGAGAGAATTGATTTAAATCAAGCGCAAAGGTAAGAATTATTTCAGTTCGTTGATACTTTTTTTTAAATAAATACGTTATATAGTTAATGCAAACGTTTGCATTGACGTTTATTAATAAATATATAAGGTAAAGGTCCAACGAACGAAACTTTTCAATAACTTTGCACGCAGAAGCGTGCTAAAACGCAAAGTAATGCTGAAAACCTGATGAAAGAAAAGACGCCATTGACAATGAAGGACATAGCCCGCGAGTTTGGTATTAGCGTGGCAACGGTGTCCCGTGCATTGAAGGATTCGACCCGTATATCAGCAGAACGCAGGGCGGCCATCCAGCAGTATGCACGTGAGCATAACTTTACACCCAACGTCATTGCCGAGTCGTTGCGCTTTTCGCGAATACAGCCCATCAAGGTGATAGGTGTTATTATTCCCGAGTTTACCCATTTCTATTTTATGTCTGTTTTGTCTGGCATTGAAGAAGAGGCACTGGCTCGCGGCTATCGTATCATGGTGGCACAGAGTGATGAGAAATATGAGCGTGAGGTACGTATCTGCCAGTCATTCTATGAGAATAAGGTATGTGGTATCATTGTTTCGCAGGCAAAGGATACACAGAAATACGACCACTTCCAGAAACTGATGGACGCAGGTGTCCCATTGGTATTCTATGATAGAATATGTACGGGCGTGAATGCCAGCCGTGTGGTAGTTGACGACTACATGGGTGCATTCAATGCGGTTACCTATTTGATAGAGACAGGCTGCAAGCGCATCGCCTTTTATGGGTCGGCACCTACGTTGGAGATTTCAAAAAATCGTTTTAATGGTTATAAGGATGCCTTGTTGAAACACGGGTTGGAATATGACGAGACCATTACCCGTATCTGTGACAACCGCGCTGACGCCGAGGCTATTACGCCAGAACTGTTGCAACAAGAAACTCGGCCTGATGGATTCTTTGCCGTAAACGACGATACGGCTATCGGTATCTTGTATACAGCGAAGCGTATGGGGTTGAAAGTGCCGCAGGATATTTCAATTTGTGGTTTTACCAATGGACAGCGTGCTGTGGCCTGCGATCCGATGCTGACTACCGTTGAACAACGGGGCGTCAAGGTTGGTGAAGAGGCAGCAGACATCCTGATAAGTCATGTGGAGGGAACCATTCCCTTGGATAAGGCTGAGCGTCGTATCGTCCGTACTAGACTGATTATTAGAGGAACAACAAAATAATATAAGATATGAAACAAAAACCTAATTTACCGTTTTGGAGTCTCTGGAACCTGAGTTTCGGTTTCTTTGGCGTTCAGATAGCATACGCTTTGCAGTCTGCTAACATCTCCCGTATTTTTGCTACGTTGGGCGCAGACCCGCATAATCTAAGCTATTTCTGGATACTGCCCCCGTTGATGGGTATCTTGGTACAGCCCATTGTGGGAACATTGAGCGACAAGACATGGACACGCTTCGGGCGTCGTATACCTTATTTATTTATAGGAGCCACGGTTGCCGTACTGGTGATGTGTCTGCTGCCAAATGCTGGTTCTTTGGGACTGACGGTGGGTGCTGCCATGTTGTTCGGACTGATAGCTTTGATGTTCCTTGATACCAGTATCAATATGGCCATGCAGCCGTTCAAGATGTTGGTAGGCGATATGGTCAATGAAGAACAGAAAGCCAAGGCATACAGCATCCAGTCATTCCTCTGCAATGCTGGTTCGGTGGCAGGCTATTTGTTCCCCTTTATCTTTACCTTTATCGGTATCAGCAATGTAGCTGAGAAAGGTGTGGTTCCCGATAGTGTCATCTGGTCGTTCTATATTGGTGCTGCCATTCTGATAGGCTGTGTGGTTTATACCACGTCAAAGGTCAAGGAGTGGAATCCGCAGGAGTATAACGAATACAATCCCGTATCAGAGGAGAAAGAGGAGGGTGCCAATTGGATTACCCTCCTGAAGAATGCTCCTTCTACCTTCTGGAAGGTCGGACTCGTGCAGTTCTTCTGCTGGGCAGCATTCCTGTATATGTGGAACTACACGACGGGTGCTATCGCTGAGACGGTGTGGAACACCACCGATCCTGCCAGTGAGGATTTCCAGGCAGCAGGCAACTGGGTGGGTGTGCTCTTTGCCGTGCAGGCCGTGGGTTCTGTTGTTTGGGCGACAGTGCTGCCTCAGTTTAAGAATACAAAGGTTGCATACGCGGTAAGCCTCTTGTTGGGTGCAGTTGGTTTTGCCATGGTACCGTTCCTCCACGACCAGTATCTGCAGTTCATTCCATTCCTGCTCATTGGCTGTGCGTGGGCCGCTATGCTGGCTATGCCATTTACGTTTGTCACCAACGCACTGCAGGGCTATGGCCACATGGGAGCCTATCTGGGTTTGTTCAATGGAACCATTTGTATTCCGCAGATTGTCGCAGCCCTTTGTGGTGGCGTCGTTCTCTCGCTGATAGGTAGTCATCAGTCGTCCATGATGCTGGTGGAAGCAGTCTTATTAGTAGTAGGTGGAGCTTGCGTGACAGTGATTAAAGATCATAAAGTGCAATCGGTTGCATAAAAGGATTCGACATAGTTAACAATTAAAGATAATACGCTTATGAAAATCTTATTTAATGTAGAATACCACACCACTTTTGGCGAGAATTTGGTGTTAAATATTTTGCCCGAGAAAGAAGGCGGTAAGGTGTCGCAGCACAAGATGACGACGCTCGATGGTGAGCACTGGTTTGTAGAAATAAGAAAAGAGACAAAACCAGGCACGTTCATTGATTATTATTATAGTCTTATGCGTGGCGACCAAGAAGCTCGCCACGAGTGGATGGTAGAACCCCATCGTCTGGAATTTGCTGCTACGAAGGCAGTGCGTTATGTAGTCTATGACCACTGGATTGATATCCCTGAGGATGCATACATGTATAGTTCAGCCTTTACGGAGTGTGTGGCGGCTCGCAAACGTGCGCTTAGCACGAAGTCGGAATATCAGCGTACTATCCGTCTGAAGGTTCGTGCACCACAGTTGAGAATGGGCGAAAAACTCGCTATTGTGGGTGAGCCGGAATCGCTAGGTGCTTGGAATCCCTTAAAGGCGATTGTCATGGATGAGCATGAATATAACGAATGGGCCGTCTCGCTGGACGCCTCACGACTGCCTTATGGTCGTTTTGAGTTTAAATTCATGATCATTGGCAACGAGACCGATTCTCCGATGTGGGAACCTGGTGCTAATCGGTCTATTGAAATCCTAGAGATGGATGCCAACGAAGTGGTGGTTTATGAATTGCCACAGGCCTATTTCACCATTTATCCATGGAAGGGTGCTGGCACGGTAGTGCCCATCTTCTCCTTGCGTAGTGAGGGCTCTTTCGGTGTGGGTGACTTTGGCGACCTGAAGATGATGATTGACTGGGTGTCGAAAACGGAGCAGCGCTTCTTGCAGGTGTTGCCCATCAATGATACTAATATTACTCATACTTGGCAGGACAGCTATCCCTATAACTCCATCAGCATCTATGCCCTGCACCCACAATATACCGACTTCCGACAGTTGCCTGAGATAAAAGATAAGGAGAAAAAAGAAAAATTCGAGCAGTTACGTCAGGAGTTGAACGCCCTGTCGCAGATTGACTACGAACGGATGTTTAGTGCCAAGATGGACTATCTGCATGAGCTGTTTGCACAGGAGTGGGCTACGGTGAAACGTCGTGCATCTTACAAGGAGTTCTTTGAAGAAAACAAAGCGTGGCTCGCACCTTATGCTGAGTTCTGCTACTATCGTGACCTCTATGGTACTGCAACGTTCTCCGAGTGGCCCAAGCTGCTGGCAAAGCCAGATAAGAACATAACAGATTTCTGGTGCTATGTGCAGTATAACCTCGATCAGCAGATGCGTGCTGCTCACGATTATGCCCGCAAGCATCGTGTTGTTCTCAAAGGTGATATCCCCATCGGCATCAGTCGTGATGGTGTGGAAGCTTGGGTAGAACCAAAGTATTTCAATCTCAACGGACAGGCAGGTGCGCCACCCGATCCGTTCTCGGCCGATGGTCAGAACTGGGGATTCCCCACCTACAATTGGGACGAGATGTTGAAGGACGGCTGTTCGTGGTGGGTACGCCGCTTCCGCAAGATGGCACAGTATTTTGATGCTTATCGCATTGATCATGTACTGGGATTCTTCCGTATCTGGGAGATTCCCGTTCCTGAGAAATCTGGTCTTGAGGGACAATTTGCTCCAGCACTGGGCTTGAGCCGTGAGGAGATAGAGAGTTATGGCATTATAGGTCACGAAGACCTCTTCTTGGTCGATCACAAGCGCAAGGACCGTTGGCATCCACGCATCGCCGTGCAGTATCAAGCTCCTTACGAGAAGTTGGACGAAGGCGAGAAGTATAATTTCAACCGACTCTACAACGACTATTTCTATCGTCGTAACAACCAGTTCTGGTATCAGGAGGCTATGAAGAAACTGCCTCGTCTGACACAGGCAACCCGCATGCTTTGTTGTGCCGAGGACCTTGGTATGGTACCCGACTGCGTGCCTTGGGTGATGAACGAACTGCGCATCCTCTCGCTCGAAATCCAGACAATGCCGAAAGATCCCAATGTCCGGTTTGGCAAATTGTCGCATAATCCCTACCGCTCCGTATGTACCTTCTCCACTCACGATATGCCGACGCTACGTCAATGGTGGGACGAGGACTACGAACAGACTCAGGCCTACTATAATGGCCCGTTACGTCGCGGTGGTGATGCACCTCATCCACTGCCAGGGTGGTTGGCAAAGGATATCTTAAGTCGTCAGCTTACCTCGCCCTCTATGCTGTGCCTGCTGTCGCTGCAGGATTGGCTGTCTATTGACGAACGTCTGCGTCTGCCGGACCAGAATGCCGAGCGTATTAATATCCCAGCGAATCCCCGCCACTATTGGCGCTATCGTATGCACCTCACCATCGAACAATTGATGAAGGAGGATGACTTCAATGACACTATCAAGACATTAATCATTCAAAGTGGACGAAAATAATTTTTCAAGATGAAACGCAAAAACTTTTTTCTAGCATTCATGCTGTTGCCAATGGCGGCAATGGCAACGGAAGTCAAGTCACCCAATGGTAATGTTGTACTTAACTTCACGATTGACGACGGGCGTCCAACCTATACATTATCTTATAAGGGAAAGGACGTAGTACGCCCTTCTCATTTGGGACTTGAGTTGGCCAAGGACAAACATGCCTCCATGGGCATGAACGAGCGAGACCTTATGGACGGCTTCACCCTTGTCAAGGAGGAGACTTCCACTTTCGACGAGACGTGGCAACCCATCTGGGGCGAGACCCGCGACATTCGCAATCACTATGTCGAGTATGTTGCTGTGCTACAGCAACAATGGCGCTCTGCCCCCGCTAAAGCTGCATCTGGCATGCAGCTCCAGCCTCGTCAGCACCGTCGCGAGATACTCATCCGTTTCCGTGTTTACGACGACGGCATAGGATTCCGTTATGAGTTCCCGCAACAGCAGGACTTGAACTATTTCCTCATCAAGGACGAACGTACGGAGTTTGCGATGGCAGGCGACCATACCGCTTGGTGGCTGCCAGGCGACTATGACACGCAGGAACAGGAGACACAAGAGACCAAACTCTCTGAAATCCGTAGTCGTATGCAAGAGGCTGTCAACTGGGGTAACTCTTCTGTTGCCGTTTTCTCTATGACGGGTGTCCAGACCTCACTGCAAATGAAGTCGCAAGACGGTCTATACATCAATATCCACGAAGCAGCGTGTGCCGACTATGCCACGATGCATCTGGAACTGGTTGATGCTAAAACCACGGAACTGACGACGAAACTCATGGGCGGTAGCAATGCCTATACGCCCGCGCCTTCCACTGTGCCCGGTGGTTCTCCTGCCGGCTCCTATCCCCTGCCGCAGCCCTTCACCTTTGTCAGCCACCTGACGCCTGACGCTACAGGTCTGAAGGGTGCCATGCAGACTCCTTGCGAAACGCCTTGGCGCACCATCATTGTCAGCGACGATGCCCGTGACATGCTTTCCTCTAATCTCATCCTCAACCTCAACGAGCCTTGTAAACTCGAGGATACCTCATGGATTCATCCTACGAAATACTGTGGCGTATGGTGGGAGATGATTGTCGGCAAGTCTTCTTGGAACTATACCGACGAATTCCCCAGCATCAAACTTGATAACATCGACTGGACAAAGGTAAAGCCCAATGGCCGTCATGCTGCCAACAATGAAAAAGTGAAGCGCTATATCGACTTTGCTGCCAAGAATGGTCTCGACCAAGTGTTGGTAGAAGGTTGGAACGTCGGTTGGGAAGATTGGGCCAATATGTGGAAACGCGATGTGTTCGACTTCCAGACACCCTATCCCGACTTTGACATCCAGATGCTCAACGACTATGCTCACTCCAAGGGCGTCAAGTTGTTGATGCACCACGAAACCAGCAGTTCGACACAGAACTACGAACGTCATATGGAGAAGGCTTTCCAGCTGATGAACAAATATGGCTACGACGCCGTAAAGACGGGCTATGTGGGTGATATTATCCCTCGTGGCGACCACCACTACTCGCAGTCCATGAACAACCACTACCTCTATGTCGTCAAGGAGGCTGCCAAGCATCACATCATGGTCAATGCCCATGAGGCAACACGCCCCACGGGTCTCTGCCGTACGTATCCTAATTTGGTGGGTAACGAGTCAGCTCGTGGTACGGAGTACGAAGCCTTTGGAGGTTCGCGACCTGACCACACCTGCATTCTGCCCTTTACTCGTCTGCAAGGCGGCCCCATGGACTATACCCCTGGCATCTTTGTTACCCGTCTCAATACGTGGAGCAATAACACCTCTTGGGCTCGTATTACCATTGCTGGTTCGCTGGCACTATACCTCACCATGTATTCACCCCTGCAGATGGCTGCTGACCTGCCTGAGAACTACGAGCAGTTCGACGATGCCTTCCAGTTCATTCGCGACGTAGCTTGCGACTGGGACGAGAGCATCTATCTCGAAGCTGAGCCTGCCGACTACATTACCGTCGCTCGTAAGGCTAAGGGAACGGACAATTGGTTCATTGGTGGCAAGTGCGACGAGAATGGTCATAAGACCAACATCAAACTTGACTTCCTCGATAAAGGCAAGAAGTACGACTGTACGATCTATGCTGACGCCAAGGATGCGCATTACGAGACAAATCCCCAGGCTTACACCATCACAAAACGTGTAGTCAAACAAGGTGATGTACTGAAACTGACGGAAGCACCTGGTGGTGGATTCGCTGTATCGTTGATGGCTAAATAGTTGCTGATGCCAACCGCAGCTGCCATACAGGCTCTCCAACAACAACGCCTCTTGCTCCAGCTGGAATACCAGACGGAGAAAGAGGCTTACCGCCAACAAACCGAGACCATCGGTATCGGGCGGAAGGTGAAACGTGGTGATGCTTGGTGGCCGCTCCGCATAGGTAAGAGCTACTATAATTCGCTCAACCAACTGGCACTGGAAGTTCATCGGACGAAAGACACAGACATTGAACACAATTTCGAGTTCGGGCGTCCGGTGGTCTTTTTCTCTAATGAATCTAGTGACTCTAGAACATCTAGCAACTCTAGAGAAACTACCATCCGTTATTTCCGCTTTACGGGCGTGGTGAGTTATGTCGATGGTGACCGCATGGTGGTGACGTTGCCCGATAATGCGCAGATCATCGACCTGCAGGGGGCAGATAATGTCGGCATACAACTGTCGTTCGACGAGACCAGCTATCGGCTGATGATGGAGGCGTTGGATCGTGCCATTAGAGGCAAGGGCCGTCTGGGTTATCTGCGTGATCTCTTTCATTCAAAGAGTCAAAAACCGGAGACCTTTACGTTCCAACCTATGCATTTCCCTTATCTGAATGCAACACAGGAACAGGCAGTCAACGAGGTGCTCCGAGCCAAGGATGTGGCTATCGTCCATGGTCCTCCAGGAACAGGAAAGACGACAACGCTCGTTGAGGCTATCCGTGAGACGCTGATGCGCGAGAATCAGGTGTTGGTTTGTGCACAAAGCAATATGGCGGTCGATTGGATATCCGAAAAATTGGTCGATCGGGGTATCAATGTTTTACGCATCGGTAACCCCACGCGTGTCAACGACAAGATGCTGTCGTTTACCTATGAACGTCGTTTCGAGGCTCATCCTGACTATCCCCAGTTGTGGGCCCTGCGCAAAGCCATCCGCGACTTAAAGAGCCACCGTTCCCGTCGAGCCACCGACGGATACCATCAAAAACTGGAAAGCCTGAAGAGCCGTGCTACGGAATTGGAAATCCGCATCAATAGCGAACTCTTTGGTGAGGCGCGTGTCATTGCTTCGACATTGGTGGGGTCTGCAAACCGTCTGCTCGATGGTCAGAAATTCGGATCTTTGTTTATCGATGAGGCTGCCCAGGCGTTGGAGGCTGCCTGTTGGATTCCCATGCGACGCGTTAGTCGAGTGATACTTGCTGGTGATCATTGTCAGTTACCGCCTACCGTCAAGAGTATTGCCGCTATGAAGGCAGGTTTGGGCAAGACACTGATGGAACGTATCGTCGAGACGCATCCAGAGGCTGTTACCCTGCTGCGTATCCAATATCGCATGAACGATGACATCATGCGCTTTTCCTCCGACTATTTTTATCATGGTCAGGTGGAGAGTGCCCCTGAGGTGAAATTCCGGGGTATCCTTGACCTCGACACACCTATGGAGTGGATAGACACTTCTGAATATACAGAATTGTCCGAGGATTCAGAGGGCGAAGACCTTTCCTTCAAGGAAGAATTCGTGGGTGAGAGCTATGGTCGTATCAACAAGGCCGAGGGTATGCTCACCATGCATGTCCTGCAACAGTATTTCGAACGTATCGGCAAACAGCGCTTGTTGGACGAGCGTATCGATGTGGGCATGATCTCACCTTATCGTGCTCAGGTGCAGTATTTGAGGCGTCTGTTGATGAAAAGTGCATATTTCAAACCCTTCCGTCGACTCATTAGTATCAACACTGTTGATGGATTTCAGGGACAAGAACGCGACATAATCGTCATATCTATGGTACGTTCCAATGATGAAGGGCAAATTGGCTTCCTCCGGGATTTGCGTCGCATGAATGTAGCAATCACCCGAGCCCGTATGAAGGTCATCATTCTGGGCAATCGTCAAACGATGACGCGTCATCCTTTCTACCGCCAGTTATGGCAGTATTGTTGCAATGTTCGAACAACTTAAAAAAAGATAAAATATGAAGAAACTATCATTAATCATTACCGCTGTTTTACTGTCAGTAATTGTCCGTGCGACAGAATCATTTGTCCTTTTCCAGCCTTCTGCTGATGCCTTGCCGTTACAGAGCGTAACAATAGGTTTTTCTGCTCAGGAACACGCGTGTGTGCAACGTGCAGCTGCATCCCTGCAAGCCGACTTTGAACGCGTGACAGGTATTCGTCCTGCCACGTCCGACGAGCCGACCATCCTCATAGGTACAGTAGGTGTCAACAAACAGATTGACCAATGGGTAAAACAGGGCGTGCTGCGCGACCTGAAGGGAAAGACGGAGAAGTATATCCTGAAGACCATCGGCAACCAGTTGGTGATTGCAGGTAGTGATAAACGCGGCACCGTATTTGGCATCTACGAACTGTCTCAGCAGATAGGTGTTTCACCTTGGTATTGGTGGGCCGATGTGCCTGTCGTAAAACATACGGACCTCTATGTCAAAAAAGGAGAATATTCCGATGGAGAACCTCAGGTGCGCTATCGAGGACTGTTTTTGAACGATGAGGCTCCATGTCTGACGACTTGGGTGAAAAACACCTTTGGCACCAACTATGGCGACCATCGTTTCTACGAGAAGGTCTTCGAACTTGTCCTACGTCTGAAGGGTAACTTCCTGTGGCCTGCCATGTGGGGATGGGCATTCTATGCCGACGACCCGGAGAACCTGAAGACTGCCGATGCGATGGGTATCATCATGGGTACCAGTCACCACGAACCCATGGCCCGCAACCATCAGGAGTATGCCCGCCATCGCAAAGAGTGGGGACCTTGGAACTATCAGAAAAACAAGGAGAACCTCGACCGTTTCTTCCGTGAGGGTATTGAACGTATGAAAGGTACTGACGACATCGTGACCATTGGTATGCGTGGCGACGGTGACGAAGCGATGAGCGAGGATGCCGATACCAAACTGTTGCAGACCATCGTCGAAAACCAACGAAAGATTATCAAGCAGGTGACAGGTCGTCCTGCCAAGGAGACGCCACAGGTGTGGGCATTATATAAAGAGGTGCTCGACTATTATGACAAGGGCATGCGTGTACCTGACGACGTGCTTATCCTGCTCTGCGACGACAACTGGGGCAACGTGCGTCGTGTGCCGAATGCCAAGGAGCGTCAGCATCCTGGTGGCTGGGGACTGTATTACCATGTCGATTATGTGGGAGCACCACGAAATTCGAAATGGCTCAACGTGACACCCTCCCAAAACATGTGGGAACAGTTGACGTTGGCTGCCGACTACGGTCTGGACCGTATGTGGATTCTGAATGTTGGCGACCTGAAGCCCATGGAGTACCCCATCACCCTCTTCATGGATATGGCATGGAACCCCCGTTCAGTAAGTCGCGATGTCATCGCGACACACACACTTCCTTTCTGCCGTCAGCAGTTTGGCGACGAGCAGGCCGCTGAGGCTGCACGCATCCTGAACCTGTGCTGCAAGTATGCTGGACGCACGACGGCAGAGATGATGGACGCCCGTACGTATAATGTGGCAACAGGCGAATGGCGTCGTGTGGCCGATGACTACATGCGTCTGGAGGCTGAGGCTCTGCGTCAGTATCTGACACTCAAACCCGAATACCGCGACGCCTATCAGCAGCTCATCCTCTTCCCCGTACAGGCTATGTCAAACCTCTATCAAATGTACTATGCTGTGGCCATGAACCGCTATCTGGCACAGAAGAACCTGCCGGAGGCCAACGAATGGGCACAACGGGCCCGTGAGGCTTTCCGCCGCGACTCGCTGCTCTGTGCGTCCTACAACCACGACATCGCTGGTGGTAAATGGAATGGTATGATGATACAGAAGCACATCGGCTATCGCTCATGGAACGATGATTTCCCCGCTGACCGCCTCCCCGAAGTAAAGACCGTGCCCGACGGTTCGGTCGTCGGGTCCTCCCCCGTCGGGAAATACACCTTTACCATGAAGGACGGCTTTGTGGCTATGGAGGCAGAGCATTATTATGATGCCACGCCCGCCGCGAACGCTCAATGGACGGTATTGCCTTTCATGGGTCGTACGCTCAGCGGCATGACGCTCATGCCCTACACCGAGCCCGTCAATGGTGCCTCGCTCTCCTATCGCTTTGCCGTTACTTCAGAGTGTGTTGCGACTCAGTCGCAGACCACTACCGTCAAAGTCCACGTCGTCGTCAAGTCCACCCTCGACTATCTGAATAAAGGCGGATTGACCTACTCCGTAGCCCTCGATGGCTACGAACCGCAGGTTGTCAACTTCAACCACAACCTCAACGAGGCCAAGGAGAACATCTACTCCGTCTTCTATCCTACGGTAGCTCGTCGCGTGGTGGAATCGGTCGTGACGTTACCCTTCGACGCCACTAAGAAGGAACATACGCTGACCCTTACGCCCAACGATCCCGCTATTGTCTTCGAGAAGATTGTCGTCGACGCTGGAGGCTATCAGCCTGAGTTCCTGTTTGGTGAAGAATCAGAAAAGACAAGAGATTAATATAGTGACAAAGATATGAAAAAGATATTTTTATGCTTATTGTTTGTAACGATGCAAACCCTGGTAACTGCTCATGATTTTCGGTTTGACGAGATGACATATTCGTCCGAGAAGACCGTGTTCCGTCTCTTTGCCCCTACTGATGCTAAGGGAGTAAAAGTTCGTATCTATAAAGATGGAGTGGGAGGAAAGGCTTTCAAGACCGTTAAGATGAAGTTGCAGGACAGTCTGTGGATAGCAGAAATACAGGGTGACCTGCAGGGGCGTTTCTATACTTTCGACATGGGCCGCGGCGAGTGTCCGGGTGTCTTTGCCAAGGCGGTAGGCGTCAACGGTAAACGTGCTGCTATCATTACGATGTCGGATACAAACCCCGAAGGATGGACTGGCGATCAGCGCCCTGTTTGTAAGTCACCAGCTGATCTCGTCATCTACGAGATGCACCATCGCGACTTTTCCATCGCTCGCCCTGATGCTCAGCACCCGGGTAAGTTCTTGGCATTGACCGAACCGTGGGCTATCGACCACCTGAAGTCGTTGGGCGTTAACGCCATCCATATCCTGCCCTCTTACGACTATGGCTCAGTGGACGAGACGCGTCTCGCTGACAACAAATACAACTGGGGCTACGACCCAGTCAACTACAACGTGCCCGAGGGTGGCTATTCTACGGACCCCTATCGTCCTGACGTACGCATCCGTGAGTTCAAGCAGATGGTCCAAGCCCTCCACAAGGCTGGCATCCGTGTCATCCTCGACGTGGTTTACAATCACACCTACGACATCGACCATTCCAACTTCCAGCGCACCTATCCCGACTACTACTACCGCAAGACAGCCACCGTTCCCGACGGTTCTCCGTCGGGCTATAGCAACGGCTCTGGCTGTGGCAACGAGACTGCCTCTGAGCAGCCCATGATGCGTCGCTTCATGCTGGAGTCGGTGAAGTACTGGATCAACGAATACCATATCGATGGTTTCCGCTTCGACCTGATGGGCATTCACGATATCGAGACTATGAACCAGATTCGCCAGATGGTTGACGACATCGACCCCACCATCTTCATCTATGGCGAGGGCTGGAGTGCAGGTTCGTGTGCCTATCCCAACGAACTGTTGGGTATGAAGGCCAACATCCAGAAGATGCCGGGCATTGCTGCCTTCTCCGACGAGATTCGCGACGCCTTGCGTGGTCCGTTCTCCGACGATAACAAGCCCGGTTGGCTGGGCGGCGTTCCTGAAGAGGAGTCGCTGAAGTTTGGCATCGTCGGTGCCATCCGTCATCCGCAGGTGAAGATGAAGAAGGTCAACTACAGCGAAAAACCGTGGGCACAGGAACCCATTCAAATGATAAGTTATGTCTCGTGCCACGACGACATGTGCCTGGTGGACCGTCTCAAAGCTAGTATTCCCGGTTTGAACAAACCTCTTACCTCTGACCTCTCACCTCTTACCCCTGAACTGATACGTCTCGACCTCTTGGCACAGACAGCTGTATTTACCTCGCAGGGTGTTCCCTTCATGCTCAGTGGCGAGGAACTGTTGCGCACCAAACAGGGCGTCCATAATTCGTTTGAGTCGCCGGACAGCATCAACCATCTCGATTGGGCGAACAAAATGAAATACCCGCAGGTCTTTGAGTACTACAAAAACCTCATCGCCCTGCGCCGCCACCATCCGGCCTTCCGTTTGGGCTCTGCCGACCTCGTACGCCGACATCTGGAATTCCTGGATACACCGAAAGGTGTCGTTGCCTTCCGACTGAAAAACTATGCAGGGCGCGACGACTGGCGTAACATCATCGTTATTCTGAATGCTTCGAAGAAGGCTCAGCAGATTGCCATTCCTGCCAGTAGCTACACCGTCGTCTGCCGCGATGGTGTCATCAACGAAAACGGCCTCGCCACCGTCACAGGCGACAAGGCTGTGGTCAGTCCCCAGTCTGCCATCATATTGCACGACAATTAATTCACTGAGATGAACAGAAGACATATCCGATATACGGTCCTAATGACAGCTTTGCTGCTCATGATGCCTGCGGCGATGAAGGCGCAAGGAGAACATTTCGTGTTCACCACCGCGTGGAAGGCACAGGCACAGTTCGCAGGCTATTATGTGGCTTACGAAAGGGGATTCTATCGAAAGGAAGGACTGGATGTTGAGATACAACACCCGACGCTGACCAGTTCGGCACTGACGCGACTGAAATCACAAGAGTGCGATGCGGCCATGTTCTCGCTGATGTCGGCCATGGACTTCATCTCACAGGGCTTTCCGTTGGTGAACATCTTCCAGGATTCTATGAACAGCAGCAATATGCTCATCTCCCGCTGGGATACCGATCCGCTGAAGATGAAAGGTAAGAAGGTGGCCATTTTCAATCCCGACCCTAACTACCTCACTTACATCATGGACCATCGTGAGGGGATGCATTACGAGTGGATACCATTCACCAGCGGTATCAACCTCTTCCTCAGTGGTGCAGTCGATGCCACGATGGTAGTCAGCTATAGTGAATACTACCAGTTGATACAGGCTGGATTCAAGATGTCTGACGAGAGTGTCTACCGTTTTTCCGACCACGGCTATAACATTCAGGAGATGGGAGTCTATGTGAAGCGTGACTACTATCTGAAGCACCGTTCCGCATGCCAGAAATTTGCCAAGGCCAGCCGTCAGGGATGGGAATGGGCCGCTGAGCATCCAAAAGAGGCGCTCGACATCGTTATGAAATATGTACGCAGATATAATTCCCCAACCAATCGGCTGTTGCAGCGGTTGATGCTGGAGGAGTGTCTGCGACTGCAAATCAACAAAGATACTGGCAAACGTGAGTTCCGCGTGCGTCGTGACATGGTGGAGAAGGCGTCGCGCATGATGACGGAATGTGGGCTGATAGCCCGTCCGGTAACGTATAACGAAATCATGGGATTATGAAGTGGCTGATAAGATTTGTACGTAGTTCGCTATCCAGAAGGTTGGGCTTCTGGGTGGTTGTTCTCGTAGCGGCCATCTTTACTGCCGCCTTCACCCTGATGTTCGCCGAGACGCGTGATGTGGTGCGTGAGGAGGCTTGGGACAAAGCCACGAAGACTATTGAGGGTGCCGTGCTCCACATTGATAACACCCTGCACCGTACCGAGGTTGCTGCTAACAACATGCTGGTGGTCATCGAGAGCCACCTTGACGAGCCCGATCTCATGTTCGACCTAAGTCGTCAGGTATTGGAAAGCAATCCGGAACTAACTGGTTGCAGCATCTCGTTTGAACCCTATTTCTTCAAAGAGAAAGGCCGTTATTTCTCGGCCTATTCCTACAACGACGGTGATTCCATCCAGACTGAGCAGGAAGGAACGGACAATTATCAGTACCATTGTATGGACTGGTATCTGATTCCCAAGTTGCTTGACAAGCCCTACTGGATAGAGCCGTTCTTCGAAGACGCTGAGGAGGGCATCATCGTTAGGGACATATTCACCAGCTATAGTCAGCCCATTCATGACGCACAGGGGAAGGTCGTGGGAACCTTCTCTGTCGATATCCGCCTCGACTGGTTCTCGTCCACCGTCAGCGAGGCCAAGCCCTATCCTCATTCTTACAGCATTTTGCTGGGTAAGGGCGGTACCTATCTGGTGCATCCGGACAGCACTAAGCTGTTCTATGAGACTATCTTCACCCGTTCGATGGAGCACCACGATTCTGTAACTACCAGCATCGGTGAGGCGATGATAGCAGGTGAGACGGGTTATCGTATCGTGGACATCAACGGTGTGCCCAGCTACGTGTTCTACAAACCCTTTAAGAATACCGGATGGAGCGTGGCCACCATCTGTCCTGAGAGCGATATCTTCGACTCCTACTACAGATTGCTGCGTGTCGCACGTATCATTGCGGTCGTGGGATTGGTGTTGCTGCTCGTTTTCTGTCTGTTCATCGTCAGACACACCTTGCGACCACTGAAACGGCTGGCAGACTTCACCGAACTGAACGCTGACGGACAGTTCACAGACGAAGTTCCCGACAGCACACGACCTGACGAAATAGGAAAGCTCCAACGCAGATTCCGAAGACTACAGCAGGCACTCCGGCAATACATCGGAGAATTGCGACAGCAAACTCTCCAGATGGAGGGGCAGAACCGCGAACTGGCTGCTGCTTACGAACGTGTGAAAGAAGAGGAACGCATAAAGACCCACTTGCTCCATCAGATGCCGGAAAAGGTGGAGGGCCCTGTGCAGGGTATTCTGACGCATGCCTATGCCATCTGCGACAACCACGACGCGTTAAGTGAGGAAGAATTCAATCGAAAGGTTGACGATATGTTACAGAATACGAACCAGATAACTGCCCTGCTCGACAAACTGTTGAAGGAAGCACAGGGCAGCGACGAAGTTAAAGTTGAAAGTTAAATGAACACAGTTGTCAATTATATCCGTAAGTCGGTGTCCGTACGCCTCAGCATCAGCATACTGGCATTCGTGGTAGTCATCTTCGTCGTGACCATAGGATTCCTCATGTACCGCTCGAAGGCCTCTGTGCGTCAGGCTGCTGTCGCAGAGACGGGACAGATGCTCAACAACACGGCCCAGCATCTTACTGGCATCATGGACGAAGTGCAGGTGGCAACACAGAATACCGATTGGCAGGTGCTCCGAAACCTACAGCCCGACTCGTTGTTGGCACTGTCAACCCGCATCCTGCAAATCAATCCCATGCTCAATGGCTGCAGCATTGCCATGGAACCCGACTTCTTTCCCAGCGAGGGCCACTACTTCTCGGCCTATTCGTTTAATAATGAAGGACATATAGAGTCAGAAAACGAGGGTAACGACGATTATAATTACTTCGAGATGGACTGGTATCGCGAGCCGCTCAAACAGGGTAAGGCATGCTGGGTGGACCCCTTCCAAGACTATAGTCCTACCGGTTTCTATTCGCGTGACGTCATTGCCAGTTACTGCAAGCCGTTGGTGACTGCCGACGGTCGGACCATTGGCGTGATATCCGTTGACCTCTCAGGGCGCGTCCTCTCGCAGATTCTTACCAGCGAATGGCGATACCCCGACTCCTACTTTGTACTCGTTGGTTCCAAGAACACTGTTATTGCTGCCAGCAAGGAAGGGGTTATGATGGACGACCTCAAGCGTAAAGACTGTCTTGTCATGGAACAGCCGTTGTCCGATTCCGGTTGGCGACTGGCCATCGTTTGTCCTGAGGAAAACATCTTCAAGCACTACAACAACATGATCTATACCATCATCAGCATCATCCTTTTCGGTCTGTTATTCATGCTGGCATTCTGCTATTTCATCATTCATAAGACCATGGCGCCGGTAGTGACGCTGGCCATGCAGACGGAAGACATTGCCGAGGGTCATTTCGACCGTCAGATAGCTCCCAGCACGCGTCTCGACGAAGTTGGCCGACTGCAGAACAGCTTCCATACCATGCAGCAGTCCATAGCCAATTACGTGGCTGAACTGGAGGCAACGCGTACTGCGACCGAACAGAAGAACGAAGAACTGACCGCTGCCAAGGCACTGGCAGAGGAGTCCGACCAAAAGAAAGCGGCATTCATCCGCGATATGTTCCACCAGATACGCACCCCGCTCAATATCATCAGCGGCTTTGCCCAGGTGCTGCGCGACGGCCATAGCCTCATGGAAGGAGAGGACTTCGACATCGTGATCGGCGACATCATTCTCAACGGTCAGAACATCGGCCATATCATCGACAACTGGAAGATGACGCTGGAGCTGGAACAGACGGGCGAAATGCCGAAGAACGACGTGGTTGACTGCAACGAACTCTGCCAGGAGGTGGCCTACGATATCGTGATAAGGCAGCCCGAAACGGTAGAGATGCGTTTGGAATCGACCACAAGCAACCTCAAGGTCACTACCAACAGGGAGTATCTCATTCGCATATTGAGCGAACTACTACATAACGCTAACAAATTCACCGACGAGGGATACATCACCATCGGCTGTGGACGTAAAGGCGATGGTAGCGTCTGCTTCTATGTGGCCGACAGTGGACCAGGCATTCCCGAGGCCGACCGCGAACGCGTCTTCACGCAGTTTGTCAAACTCAACAATTTCAACGAAGGTCTGGGCATGGGACTCTACCTCTGTCGCCAACTGGCCCACCGCCTTGGAGGAACCCTTGAAATCGACCCCCTCTACGTCGGCGGCACCCGCATGGTCCTCATGCTGCCGTCATCGACTGCGTAGACACCATTAACGAAAAAGATTAAGAAACGTTAAAAAATGACAAGGTATGGGCATTTCTTGTTATACATGTGTCATTTTTCGCATAAAAACACTACCTTTGCACATTATTTAATGTAAGAAACGTTTCTGAGAAGATGATTACAGTGAAGGTTGTGAACCGCGGGCACCAGCAGTTGCCTGCATATGCTACACCCCAAAGTGCAGGGATGGACTTGCGTGCAAACTTGGAGGAACCGGTGGTGTTGCGCCCCTTGGAGCGCAAGCTGATACCGACGGGATTGCACATTGCATTGCCTGAAGGCTATGAGGCTCAGGTGCGTCCCCGTAGTGGACTGGCCCTGAAGCACGGCATCACGGTGCTGAACACGCCGGGCACGATAGACGCAGACTATCGTGGTGAGATTGGCGTGGTGCTGGTGAACCTGTCGCAGGAGGAATTCGTGGTCAACGACGGTGAGCGTATTGCCCAAATGGTGATTGCGCGTCACGAACAGGCCGACCTTGTGGTTGTCAGCGAACTCGACACGACGGAACGTGGCGAGGGCGGTTATGGACATACAGGTGTGAAGTAAGATGTAAGAAGTGATGAGGTGGTTGTTCTTCATATTGGTTTTGACGACAGGGTTGGCTTGTTTCGCACAGGACAGCCAGGAAGACATTTCTCTTACCTCTCACCCTTCATCTCTCACCTCTCAAAAATACGACGCTTTCTTCCTGGATGCCATTTGTCAGCGGGAGAAGGGCAACAACGATGCTGCCTTTGACCTGTTGCGCCATTGCGTGGAACTGGACTCCACGCGTTCGGAGGCTTACTTCTATCTGGCTCCCTACTACCGCGCCATGAAAGACAAGGACCAGCAGTTCTATTGCATCAAGAAGGCCGCAGAACTGGAACCCAATAATGCCACTTATCTGGAGACACTGGGCGAGGCCTATATCGCACAACGCCAGTATGCTGAGGCGGCAGAGGTGCTGGAACAGCTCTATGACGTCAATCACAACCGTACGGATGTGTTGGGCATGTTGATACAGCTCTACGAGGAGTTGGAGGACTACGACAACGCCATTCAGATGCTGAACAAGCTGGAGATTGCCGAGGGCAAGAGTGAGCGTCTGTCGTATGCCAAGAGTCAGCTATACACCCGGAAGGGCGATAAGCGGGCAGCCATTCAGGAGATGAAACAGTTGCAGGAGCAGTATCCCAACGACCTGAACTATCTCTGCCTGTATGCCAATGCGCTGACGATGAACGACCAGCAGAAACAGGCCATACGCATCTACGAGGATGTGCTACGTCAGGAACCCGACAACCGTAGTGCACTGATGGGACTGATGGCTTACTATTACGACCAGAAAGACTCGGTGAAGACGGAGCTGTACCGCGAGCGCCTCCTGCTGAACAAGAATGCCACACAGGAAGACCGGGTGGCGTTGTTGCGACAACTGATTGGCGAGAGCGAACAGAACGGTGGCGACTCGACACGTGTGCTGCAACTGTTCCACCGCATCCTGCAGATGCCGCAGAACGATGCTGATATGGCACTGTTTTGTGCGACGTATATGAATATGAAACAAATGCCGCGGGACAGCATTCAGGCCGTTTTGGAACAGGCACTGGCCATTGCTCCCGACAATGCTGCCGCCCGTCTGCAGCTGGTGAGCTATGCCTGGCAGGCGGAGGACAAGGACCGCGTGATAGCGTTGTGTCATGATGCCCGCCAGTATAATCCCGATGAAATGGCCTTCTACTACTATCAGGGCATTGCCTACTACCAGAAGGACCAGTTGGACGATGCACTGAACGCCTTCCAGAACGGCATCAGCGTCATTACCGATCAGAGCGACCCAGCCATCGTCAGCGACTTCTATGCTGTCATGGGTGATATCCTGCACCAGAAGGGCAAGGACCGTGAGGCTTTTGCCGCCTACGACTCCTGCCTCGTATGGAAGGACGACAACATCGGTTGCCTGAACAACTACGCCTACTACCTTAGTGAGTTGGGACGGGAACTGAACAAAGCCGAGCAGATGTCGTATCGCACCATCAAGGCTGAACCCAAGAATGCCACCTATCTTGACACATACGCCTGGATACTCTTTATGCAACAGCGCTATAGCGAGGCGAAGGTGTATATCGACCAGACGCTGCAGTGTGACAGCGACACGTCGGCAGTATTGCTTGAACATGCCGGCGACATCTACTACCACTGTGGCGACAAGGAACAGGCGCTGGTCTATTGGCAACAGGCACTGGACCGAGCTTCGGAGAAGTCGGAGGTGAAAGACGACCGCAGACAGATACTCACCAGAAAGATAAAACTTAAAAAATATTTGAAAGAATGAAAACAGTACGTATTTTGAAAATTGCCGCAGTGGCACTTACGTTGGTTGCTGTAACATCGTGTCACACGAATCGTAAGGCTGTCAAGGAGACGCCGACAGAGGTCAAAATCGACACACTGAAGAGACAGGCCTTCTTGCAGAAGGTAAGTGACAACGCCCAGCACGCCCGTTTCATCACCTCAAAGGTGAAATTCAGCGTGGAAGTAGGAGCACGTCAGATGACGCTCACGGGAAATTTGAAGATGAAGCGCGACGACGTCATCCGTCTGCAGCTCATGGCCTTCGGTTTCGTGGAGGCCGGACGCCTGGAGTTTACCAAGGAGTATGTGCTCATCATGGACCGCATCAACAAGCTCTACATGAAAGTGCCGTATGCCCAGATGGACTTCCTGCGTAACAGCCAGATTGACTTCTATGTGCTGCAGTCGCTATTCTGGAACGAACTCTTCCAGCCCGGTAAGATGAAGGTCACCGACGAAGCCCTGAAGCTGTATCGTACTGATATGGGCGGCGACGATGCTGTCATTGCGATGGAGAACGGCAAGATGTCATATCGCTGGTTGGCAGACAAGGGCAGCGCCCTGGTGAAGATGGCTAACATCATGTATAACGACAAGTTCCGTGGTAACTACCAGTTGAATTGGGACTATGAGGACTTCCAGTCGGCCAACCGCAAGTTCTTCCCGATGCAACACAAGATTTCGTTTACCACTCCCGAGAAGGAAGTGAAGTTGGGGATGACGCTCAACTACATGGGTGCTGACGAAAACTGGGAGACCCGTACGGAAGTATCAAGCAAATATCGTCAGGTGTCCGTTGAGGAGATCCTTCAGCGCTTTATGTCACTCTAATCCTTCTGGATGAAGCGATTAAGTATCATATTCTTCTTATTGGCCTTCACCCTGGCTCCTTATGCGCAGCAGAAAAAGACTGCCCGGAAGCCAGCGGCGAAGAAGACCGCTACGACCAGCAAGAAATCCGGCAAATCCGGAAAATCCAGTAAATCGGGAAAGTCCGGAAAATCTGCTAAGCCTGCCCAGCCTACTGTGAAGTCCCTGCAGAACCAGCGCCAGCAGATACAGCAGGAAATCAAGAAACAGGAATCCCGTTTGCGCGACAACGAAAAGGATGTCAAGCGTCGGTTGCAGAACTTGATGGTGCTCAACAACGAGATTGAAGGCAAGTGCCGCACGATAGACACCATCCGTAAGGATATCAGTCATATGGATGTGGAAATCGAGATGCTGATGACGCAGTTGGAGGAGTTGCAGGACGAGCTGAACGAGCGCAAGGCGAATTATGTGAAGTCGATGCGCTATATGCACCGTAACCGTTCGGCGCAGAGTCAGCTGATGTTCATTTTCAGTGCCGACAACCTGATGCAGATGTTCCGTCGCATGCGTTTTATGCGGGAATATGCCAGTTTCCAGCGTGCACAGGGTGAGGAGGTAAAAGAGAAACAGGAGGAGGTCAACCAGAAGTTCCAGCAGTTGACCAATGCCCAGGAACACAAGCGCGTATTGCTGTCGAAGGACGAGCAGGAGCGCCGTGCACTGGAAGGCAAGCAGACCGAACAACAGACGATGGTCAATACGTTGCAGAAGGAACAGAAGACCATCCAGAATATCATTGCCCAGCAGAAGAAGAAGGATGCTGCACTGAATGCTCAGATTGACCGTCTGATAGCTGAGGAGGTGGCTCGACAGAAGGCTAAGGCTGCCGCTGAGGCGAAGAAGCGTGCAGAGGCGGAGGCCGCCAAGAAACGTGCTGCCGAACTGGCGCGTAAGAAAGCCGCTGCTGAGGCTGCCGCTCGCGAGAATGCCCGTCGTATTGCTGAGGCCAAAGCGAGGGAAGAGAAAGCCAAGAGGGAAGCACAGGCTGCCAAGGATAAGAAAGAACGTGAGGCTGCCGAACAGCGGCTCCGTGAGGCGGAACAGAAACGTCTGGCAGCAGAGCGTCAGGCGGAAGCTGAGAATCGCGAACATGCCAAGGCTGTGGCTTCTGCCCGTAAGGAGGCTGACGAAGCCCTGCGTGTACCTACGGAGGATATGCGCATCAGTGGCAGTTTTGCCAACAACCGTGGTCGTCTGCCCATTCCCATCACCGGTCCCTATCGCATTGTCAGCCATTATGGACAGTATAATGTAGAAGGTCTGAAAGGTGTGACGCTCGACAACAAAGGTATCAACATCCGTGGTGAGGCTGGTGCTCAGGCCCGTAGCATCTTCGACGGTGAGGTCAGTGCAGTGTTCAGTTTTGGCGGTTCCATGGTAGTTATGGTGCGTCACGGCAGTTACATCTCGGTATATTGTAATCTATCCAGCGTCAACGTACATCGTGGACAAAGGGTAAGCACCCGTCAGTCACTGGGTAGGGTGGGACAGGACAATATCCTGCAGTTCCAGTTGCGCCACGAGACGACGAAACTGAATCCCGAGTCGTGGCTGGGAAGATAAGATTTCTTCGAAATTCCGAAATCCCGAAATGTCGAAATGTCGTAATAACGAAATCCCGTTATAACGACAACAACTCAACGTAAGTCTTGATGGCTTGTTCTATCTCGCTGATGCAGATAAATTCGTCGGCAGAGTGGCTGCGTGCACTGTCGCCAGGACCCATCTTCAGCGAGAGGAACGGCATCAGGGCCTGATCACTCAGCGTAGGAGAGCCAAAAGGTACCAACCCCATCTGGAGACTTTTCATCACCAGCGGATGACCGATGGGGATGTGGGACGAAGACAGCCGGAACGAACGGGCTTTCAGTTGGCATTTCTTCATGTGCTTCTGCAAGAAGGAGAACAGGTATTCGTTCTGGTAGTATTCGTTCGTACGGACATCAATGACGAAACGGCACTCGTCGGGTACGACATTATGTTGTGTACCGCTATTCAATACCGTAACGGTCATCTTTGTGGGACCTAACAAAGGACTGCTCTTCTTGAAACGATAGTCGCGCAGCCATACGAGGTCGTCTAGCGCCTCGTAGATGGCATTGACACCTTCCTCACGGGCAGCATGACCGCTCTTGCCGTAAGCAATGCCATCAATCACCATCAAACCTTTCTCGGCAATGGCAGGATGCATCCCGGTAGGTTCACCTACAATAGCCACATCGATCTTGGGCAGTTCGGGCAGTGCCAGCGAAAAGCCTCCCGCACCGCTGACCTCTTCCTCACACGAAGCGAGATATACTATATTATAAGGTACGCGCGACAAGGCATCCTCGTTTTGTTCGCACTGCGAAGTTTCACTTCTCAGAATCCTATACACTTGCAACAGGCTCACCAGACCACCGCCGCAGTCGTTGGCCCCCAATCCATACAATCGGTCACCCTCCACGACCGGCGTGAACGGATCGCGCGTCCAGGTGCTGACAGGTTTGACGGTATCGATATGTGCGTTGAGCAGAAGTGTCGGTTTCTCGGCATCCAACTCTTCACATACCAGAATATTGTTGCCGATACGCTTGACAGGGAGCCCGCAGTTCTCGATGAAATCGGTCAAAATGTCAGCTGCAGCGGTTTCTTCGCGGCTTACAGAAGGGGTTGCAATGAGCTTTTTCAGCAGCTCGACAGCTTCGTTGGTGTATTGACTGATATCCATAATTGCTGCAAAGATACGAATTTTTTCACTTTTCACTTTTCATTTTTCACTTTTTTTTGTACCTTTGCACCAATATTAATAGAGAGAGGCTTATGCAGACGAATTTACACATGTCAGTGCTGGTGCACGAACAGGCAAAGAAGTATGGCGATCGCGAGATGTTGATCTATCAGGATTTCGGTGGAAAGGAATGGAAATCGCTGTCCTGGAATCAGGTGTCGCAGACCGTCAAACAGGTGTCGAATGCCCTGTTGAATCTCGGCGTGAAGGTGCAGGAGAATATCGGTGTTTTCTCCAATAATTCGGTGCAGTATATCGAGTGCGACTTCGGCGCCTGGGGTATCCGTGCCGTGACCATCCCGTTCTATGCCACCAGTTCTGAACAGCAGATTCAGTTTATGGTGAACGATGCGAAGATTCGTTATCTCTTTGTCGGCGAACAGGACCAGTACGACAAGGCACGCCGTATCTTCTCGCTGTGTCCAACAATGGAGCGTATCATTGTCTTCGACCCCAGTGTGCACATCTCTACGCATGACCCTAATGCCGTGTATTTCAGTGATTTCCTGAAATTGGGCGAGAACTTGCCACGCCAAACGGAAGTGGAAAAGTTACAACAGGAAGCTAACGACGACGATATCGCTAATATCCTTTATACCAGTGGTACGACAGGCGACTCAAAGGGCGTCATTCTGACTCACGGACAGTTCCATGCTGCCATGGTGGCTAACGACAAATGTGTGCCGGTGAACGAGAATGACCGAATTATGAATTTCCTGCCCTATACCCACATCTTCGAGCGTGGATGGGCCATTCTCTGTCTCTATGCCGGAGCCCGCATGATTGTCAACACGCATCCGCAGGAGGTTCAGCAGTCCATGCGTGACACCCATCCTACGTGTATGTCGGCCGTACCCCGTTTCTGGGAGAAGGTCTACATGGGTGTGATGGACAAGATAGAACACTCCAGTGCCGTTCAGCGTAAGCTCTTTATGCATGCTTATAATGTTGGTCGCCGGCATAACATCGAATACCTCAGCAAGGGAAAGAAACCGCCTATGGCTCTCCATTTCGAATATGAGATGCTGAACCGCACTGTCTTCTCGCTGGTGCGCAAGGAACTGGGACTGGAAAATGCCCATTTCTTCCCTACGGCAGGTGCGGCAGTGTCGCCTCATGTTGAAGAATTCGTCCATTCCATCGGGATTAACATGGTAGTAGGCTACGGTCTGACGGAGTCGTTGGCTACCGTGAGTTGTAATCACCTGGGCGATCCTTGGACGGTGGGCAGCGTTGGCATTCCCATCGAAGGCATCGATATCAAGATTAGTGAAGAGGGCGAAATCTTGTTGAAAGGTCCGACGATTACCATCGGATACCACAATCGTGAGGATTTGACGAAGCAGGCCTTTACAGAGGACGGCTACTTCAGGACGGGTGATGCCGGCTACCTGAAAGATGGCGAGTTGTTCCTGACTGAGCGCATTAAAGACCTCTTTAAGACGTCGAACGGCAAATACATCGCACCGCAGATGATTGAATCGAAGCTGTTGGTCGACAAGTTCATCGACCAGATAGCCATCATAGCCGATGAGCGCAAGTTCGTCTCCGCCCTCATCATTCCCGTCTATACGCTCCTCGAGGAGTATGCCCGCGAACATGGCATCGCATTCGAGAGTCGCGAACAGCTCTGTGCCGACCCTCGCATCATCCAGATGATGAAGGAGCGCATCGATACCCTCCAGCAACAGCTGGCGCATTACGAACAGGTAAAACGCTTCACGCTGCTGCCTCACCACCTCTCTATGGAGAAGGGAGAACTTACTAACACGCTCAAGATCCGCCGTCGTGTCCTCAACGAGAACTACAAGAGCGAGATTGACGCAATGTACGCAGAATAAATTAGAAATATGATAACATCCGATCAGTTAAAAGACGTATTAGATAGAACCGACGCTCTCTATCGCTACCTGAAGATAGATGAAAAGAAGATAGAGTACGAGGAAGAAGACCTTCGTACGCAGGCTCCTGACTTCTGGGAAGACCAGAAACGTGCTGAGGAGCAGATGAAGAAGGTGAAGAGCATCAAGAAATGGCTTGACGGCTATCAGGCTGTGCGTACCGCTGCTGATGAACTGCAGCTCGCCTTCGACTTCTATAAAGAGGAGATGGTCACTGAAGAGGAGGTGGACCATGATTATCTAGTTTGTCTAGATCTTCTAGAAAGTCTAGAGCTGAAAAACATGCTCCGCCAGAAGGAAGACCCCATGGATGCCGTGCTGAAGATCAACTCCGGTGCCGGTGGCACTGAGGCTCAGGACTGGGCACAGATGCTGATGCGTATGTATCAGCGCTGGGCTGAGGCGCACGACTATAAGGTAAGCATTGCTAACTTACAGGATGGCGATGAGGCGGGCATCAAGAGTGTCACCATGCAGATTGAGGGTGGTGAATATGCCTATGGCTATCTGAAGAGTGAGAACGGCGTCCATCGTTTGGTACGTGTGTCGCCCTATAATGCACAGGGCAAGCGTATGACGTCGTTTGCCTCGGTATTCGTAAGTCCTTTGGTTGACGATACCATTGAGGTATATGTCGACCCCGCCAAGCTCTCGTGGGACACGTTCCGCTCGAGTGGTGCCGGTGGACAGAACGTCAACAAGGTGGAGTCGGGTGTCCGTCTGCGTTACTGGTACACCGATCCTGATACGGGTGAGGAGGAGGAAATCCTCATTGAGAATACCGAGACGCGTGACCAGCCCAAGAACAAGGAGCGTGCCATGGCCCTGCTGCGTTCGCAACTCTACGACCGCGCCATGCAGAAACGTCTGGAGGCGCAGGCAAAGATTGAGGCAGGCAAGAAGAAGATAGAGTGGGGCTCTCAGATTCGCTCCTACGTCTTCGACGACCGCCGTGTGAAGGACCACCGTACGAACTACCAGACCAGTGACGTGGATGGTGTCATGGATGGAAAAATCGACGATTTCATCAAGGCTTACCTGATGGAATTCCCCACGAATGATGACGAAAGTTAAACATTAAACAATAACAAAAATATTACAACTATGAGCAAGAACAAAGTAAATGCAAAGCGTGAAGCTTATGCCAAGAAGCAGGAAGAACAAGGTAAGAAAGTCGTGACATGGATTTTCGGTGGTCTGATTATTCTGGCCGTCATCTATCTCATCTGGACATTTACCATGATGGCTTAAGGCTTATGGCTCAAGAAATTGAACGCAAATTCCTCGTGCTTGACGACTCGTACAAGCACGAGGCTTTTGCTAGTTACCACATCCAGCAGGGCTATATCTGCAGTGAACGGGGCAGGACGGTACGTGTTCGCATTCGTGACTGTCAGGCCTTTCTGACTATCAAGGGTCCAAGCATCGACGGTGGCCTTTCGCGCTCCGAATTTGAGTATGAGATTCCTTTGGCAGACGCACAGCAGTTGATGACGCTCTGTGAACCAGGAATGATCGACAAAACCCGCTGGCTCGTGAAGAGTGGTGAACACACCTTCGAAGTGGACGAATTTCATGGTGAAAACGCTCCTTTGGTGATGGCGGAAGTGGAACTGAAAACGCCCGCAGAAACACCAAAAATTCCCCATTTCATCGGAAAAGAGGTAACGGGAGACCGCCGTTATTACAACTCCCAGTTGCGCCGGAATCCTTATAGTCAATGGCATAATATTTGACATCTTTTGCTTTATTAACTTTTTACATCTCGTTTTTAGTGACCAAAGCGGCTTTTTTAAGTCGTTTCGGCCATAATTTCGCACCAAACTCTTGATATAAATCAAGAAATCAAATGTTTCTCAACATTTTAAGGGGCGGATAGATTTGTTATTTGTGGAATTTTTGTTAACTTTGCCAAAGTAATTACTTTATTAATCGCGCGTATATAAATATGTTTAAAAAGGGATTAAGGCATCTGGTATTGGTTTTTTTGAGCATTCTGACGTCGATGACGGCAGAGGCGCAAAACTTTACACTCAGCAACAACCTGCTGTACGATGCTGCCTTGACCCCTAACCTTCGTCTCGGTTATGCCCCTGACAGCACATCTCGTTGGTCGTATGGCTTCACGGCAGGGTTTGCCTGCTGGCCATCGGGTAACTTCACGAAACGCAAACTGCGTCATTTGCTGCTCTCGCCTGAAGTACGTTATTGGACGGATTCGCTAAAGGTCGGGCATTTCTTCGGAGCGAACTTTATCTACAGCCATTTCAATGCCGGTTATACCAATCTGCTACTCTACAAGGGTGTGAAAGACGAGCGCCGCCAAGGCGACCTCATTGCTTTGGGCGTATTCTATGGTTACTCGTGGCAACTAGGTCGCCGCTGGACCATGGAGGCCCAGGTTGGTGCTGCCGTAGGCTATGCCTGGTACGACCGCTTCGATCTGGATGAGCATGGTGACTATTGGCTCTCCCTCGGCAGCGGCAAGAGTGCCTTCGTCCTTCCTCAACTGGGGTTGAACTTTGTCTACCACTTCACTGCCTTTTCCAAGAAACCGGATAATTCAAAATCCTACGGAATACTGAAATCGAGTGATATCGAACGAAAATATTAACAAATAATTGCAATTATGAAAATGAAAAACTATTTATTCATGTTAGCGACGCTCTTCAGTGCAGCTATTGGCTTTACCGCCTGCAGCAGTGAAGAAGACGTGGCTGGATCTGAGGAGGATCGTGGAGTGGTAAAGGCAGATTTTACCATTTCGTTTCCGCAACAAATGAGTGGTATCACTCGTCAGAGCACAGAAATAGTGCAAGGACAAACAACACCTGTGTTCCGTGGTATTTCTGGTATTGAACTTATGCCGTTTACAGCAGCTAAGAGTGATGTCTCTGGAGAAAGCACTATCCCAAGCTCTGTTAATCTCTATGCAGGTACAGTGGGTAAACAAGGGGCTAGTAGTGCAACGGCAAATACCATCGATGCTCAGTATGCGCTCTATACTAAAAGCAACTCACATTTATATACAGACATCGAGATTGCTATTGGCACAAGGGCATTCATGTTTTATGGTAAGGCTATCGATGCTACTCCAGCAACAGGTTCTAACGCTAATGCAACCAATGGTTCTTTGGTAAAGAGTGTTACTCCAAGTGGCACTACGCTTAACGACATTAGCTTTTCGTTGACAGATATTACTACAGCGACGGTTGATGCTCAAGCTACCGCAATTGCCGGTTACCTCACAAATATTGCTAAGGCTACTGCAGGTGGCGAGACCATGCTTACCTATTTTCCTAACTTCACAAACCTTAAGGCAGGTTCTTATACCAGTATGAAAGCTGTAGTTCAGGCTGTTTACACCTCACTATATAATAATACTGATGCACTTTCTACAGCTATCAAAACCGCGATTCTCGCAGGTTATACCCCATCTGGAGCATCTGCGAAAACGATTACTGTGGTAGAAAATGGTACTACACCTGGTAAACTGGATTTTACCAGTGAATATACCTACCCACGTAATCTCTACCTGCCCGATGGCGCAGCACATATTAATTGGAATACTTCTACTAACGCGTTCGATGTAGTGATTACAAATGATGTTGGTCTGAATATTAGTGCTATCAACGATTACACCTATCCTGCTGCACTCTACTACTACGGACTTAGCAATATTTGGGCTGTGCCTGCACCCATGTCAGGTTATTACAACGATGACAAAAGCTGGGCAGACATAGTTAAAGACTATAGGTCGTCTTGATGTCACTGTGCAGTCGAATGGCGGTACTGGTGAACTCGCAGACAATAGTGGCAGTAACACCAAGATTCAACTTGGAACAAATGGTGCAAACTTCCCGATTACCGGTATCCTTGTAGGCAACCAGAAAGCTGTGAAGTATAACTTCGAAACAAATACTTCTGCTGCGGCAAAAACCATCTATGATAGTCAAATGCCCACTGGAGCCACGCTCTATCCTGGCTCACCAACAGTTAAGACCCATACGCTGGTACTACAGACTGTTGATGCAAATTCTAATGATGATACAAATGCCAATGTGCCTATCGCTATCGAATTTGAGAATGCGGGCAATCAGATTATTGTCGGCAAAGGCAATGAACTCATCTATCCTGGCACTCGCTTCTATTTGATAGGTACGTTGAGGCCGTACGAGAACGAAACGCAGAAGTATGTCGGTACAGAAACCCCTATAAAGAAGGCTTTCGTTCAAGACTATATTACCACCGCTAATTTTACTGTCGAGAGCTTTAAGAACGCTTATCACACGCTTCCTGACCTTCGCACACCGTCGTTAGAGATTGGTTTGTCGGTTGATTTGACGTGGAAGTCCGGTATTACGCAAAATATAACCATTCAATAGTCAGATAATAAAAAAACAAAGATATATGAAAAAGATTCAGCAATTAGCCCTGATGAGTGCGATAGCACTGACAGGAGCAGTAGGATTCAGCAGTTGTTCGTCCAGCGACGATGACGTTGTGAACAATCCGAACTTCAATCCCGAGACGAACGAGGTTTTGGCTAAGTTTGTCTTTAATGTGTCCACGGGTAACGGAATGACTCGTCAGACATCGGCAGCTACACAAGCTGCGGTCAGCGAGACATTCCGTGGTATCGACAATGCCGTGCTTTTCTCTTTTAAGCAGGCAACAGATGGTAAGACTATCGCCACTGCCAGTACAGCCGACAAGCGCTATGACTTGTCACGTATCATCGCTGCAGGAGGTGTAAGTGAAGACAAGTCCACTCGTGTGATTGAGACTTCACTGCCTTTGAATTCCAACACGCTGTTGTTCTATGGTAGAGCCATTCCTGGCACAGTTTCTCAGTCTGAGGCAGATGCGGGCATTACCGCTTACGATATGTTTGGTCATCTCGATAAATACGAGGTCGCTGGTACGGGTGAAGGCCTGAACCTTGCTAACACCACCTTCGAGTTGAGCTCTCGTATTAATGGCAACAAGGACGATTTCAAGAAGATAGAGGACTTGTTGGCTGGTGTGCTGACTGTTATCATGAACACCAATCTGGCAGGAATACACCACGAGACTGTTACCTATCAAGGCGCGGATGTTACCTACGGTGATATCTATTGGGCAGACTACGCCAATAACGATAAGAAGAGCCCTGTGACCTCTTCCCATGCGCTCTATGCCTTGGAGGTAAAACTTGCCGAGGCTTATCGTGAGATGACAACCATCCGTGATACTGAAGGTGAGTTGCGTGCCGGTTGTGGTATTGCTATTCTGGAGACTATTGAGGATTTGTGGTCTGTCATCAACGAGGTTCGCTGTGCTACCCCATTCTGTAAGGAAGAGGCTGTTGCTAAAGTCTTGGCAGCACGCATCCACGACCGTATTGAGAAATATTTCAATGGTACAGTGCCTAGCACAGGTGGTAATGTGACAGAGACCGGTTTTAAGTTGACATCGGTTATCATCGAGAATTTGATAGCAGATACTTCTTGGCCCACAGCGGCAGCAGATGCTAAGCCGACAAGCGACTATTTCAGTTCTATCAGTAGTACCGTTCTCGCAAATTTCCCGCAGATTACCTATCATGTTCCCGTGGGTTCTACTCACTATCTGTTTGACTCAACGAAGAAGCTGTTCTATTATCAGCAGAACTATAACTCCAGCGCGGTGGGTAGTGGTGAATTCACAGTTGAGAGCTATTACTATCCTGCTGAACTGCTGTATTTTGGCAACAGCGCCATTCGCGTTTCCAACATTGAGAAAAAGACCAATGATTATCCTCAGACAGTAATCAACTGGCAGGATGACAGCAAGTGGGGTGATTGGACGAAGAATAGCCATGTAGTATCTACAACCCAGAGTGTTGCCATGATGAACAATATCAACTATGGTACTGCATTGTTGAAAACTACTGTGAGCTATGGTACAACCAATTTGAAAGACAATAACCATGCCATCCAGAAGCACAAGGATCCTTCCATTGCTGATACCGATGAGCTAGACAGAGTGATTACGGTGAATGGCTCCAGCTTTAAGTTGGTGGGTATCCTCATTGGCGGACAGTCGAAGAAGGTTGGTTGGGACTATCTCCCCAAGGCTTCTACCACGTCAGATAAAAATCCTGTAGGCTATGTCTATGACTGCACAATTACAGGTTCTGGAGTCATTCCTACTGAGGGTAGTTCAACGCCCAGCTATACACTGGTATTCGACAACTATACCACTGCCACAACCGGACAGGAAGCAGTATATGTTGCTCTTGAGTTGGAGAACAACTCTGGTAGCGACTTCTATGGAGAGCATGGATTGATTCGCAATGGTGGTACATTCTATCTGATTGGTCAGCTCGATCCCACCGGAAAGACTGCACCCACTTGGCCGACCTATCATCCGCTGCCTCCTTATAAAGCTGACGGCTCATCCATTCAGACACCTCGCGTTTTTATGCAGGACTACATGACCTCAGTAAACTTTGTTATCGGCGAGAATTCACTGAAGCATGCTTACCTTACCACACCCGACCTGCGCTACAGCGCCTTGACGCTTGGTCTGTCGGTTGACCTGCATTGGAGCACTGGTCTCAACTTCGGTGACGTCGTCCTCGGAGGAGAGTAAACGAATATATTTGAAATGAGTAGCAGAAGGTTTGACATCATAGACAACATTCTGACAGCAGTACTGGCAACGGTGCTGTTGTCAGCATGTTCGCTGATTGATGACGAGCCGGGTGAGTGCGGATACAAAGAGAACTACGAGCTGGACTATGAGTTGCGTTTGGTGACCAATATGACCACCGAGTTGAAGACTCAGCTGTCCACCGAGACGGAACTGAGTCTGGCCCATGCGCTGCGTACCCATCTCTCTGACATATTCACCGACTTTGCCCATGATGTTGACCTCTCGTTCTACGATACTGTAGGCGACTCGCTGCGTTTGCAGCACGACGAACATATCATGAATGCCAACCAGGCCAGCTATACGCTGAATCTGCCCAAGCGACAGTATATGCATCTGGCCGTGGCAAACATCGTTGATGACAAACTCGTTGACCTCGTCAATGACGAACGCTGTCACCGTTCTGAACTTATCCAGTTGCAGGGTGGCACCCTTCGTAGCATAGACGACGATGCTATCGACAGCCATACCACTGGTATCTTCACTGCCCGACAACCCATGGATATCCTTGAAGGAGTTGATCAGCAGTTCAATGTCCATCTCTATATGGCCAATTGTGCTGCCGTTCTGGTCATCGACACCATCGGCAGTGGTGTGAAGGATATCAAGGTTTACTCTAAGGGCTTTGCCACGGGTTTCCAAGTTGCTGACAGTAGCTATGTCTTTGTCAGTGAGCCACCCTTGGTGCGCACCAAGCTGGTAACAAGCGATGACGATAAGGATGGAGAGTTGGCTTTCTGCTCTGTGACTTTTCCCTCACGAGAACCTTCAGCAACTCGTACGGTCATAGAAACCACCGATCCTTTCGTGTCGCCTGAAGCCGACGAGAGCTTATGGGAATTTCACATCTTTGCTGTAGCCAACGATGGTTCCACGACACTCACCAGGCTCTATATCAGGCGTCCGCTCAGAGCCGGTCAGCTGATGATTATCAAGGCCAAGGCCCGTCCTGATGGTTCTATCAATACAAATAGCCAGACGGTAGGCGTCAATGTTACCCTCGACTGGAATGATGCTGGACACTATGATCACGAGTTGTAATAAACAAAAAAGGATTTGAGACACCGCTATATATATATAATAGGTTCGCGCATATGCACAATGCTGGCAGTCATTTGTCTGCTGGGATGCACTTCCGATAATGCGACAATTGATAGGGACGACGACCCACAACCTCCAGTTGTCAATGATGATTGTGTCCTTGTCGATTTGGCGTTAAGTGTATCTGCGACGAATGCTCATACGCGAATGACACCTACTGTGGTGAATCCTACTTCTTTGGATATAGACGGTTTAAGCGTTCTTCCTTTTATTATTTCTTCTAATCAAGACAGCATTAGAATGACAGATACTCCTGCGATGGATGCTATTACAGGTTTCGCAACCTCTGGAAAACACTATCTTGTCAGCGACAAGCAACTGAATATCGGTGTTAATGCTTTCCTTTGCTATGCCAAGGCAAAGCATGCAGATCCTTATTCTGAAATAAGCCATGGTAGCCTTACTACCAGTGGTTCAGGCCTCACTTCCAAATTTGCATTGACACCTATCACAAAGCCAACAGCCTCAGATGTGATAGTAGATTATATGAATAGTATTGCCGATGCAGGAGGCTGGAAAAATCAATCAGGCAATGCTGCTGCCACGGAGTTTAACAAGTTTATCAACTTGAAAGACGCAACACCTCAAGGATTGGCAGGTTCGAGTAAGAATATCATCGCCTATGTTAACGAGTGGTATACGAAGGCAGGTTACATTGAGTCCATCGGTTCTACTATTCAGGCAGCTATACAGAACACAACTGATTATGTTATAGTGACTGATGGTAAGGTTACAGGTTTCAAAGACTTCTCAACTGATTATCCCGGTGCATTCCCCGACGGAAGTGCTGTGATTAAGTGGAATAGTACAACTTCAAAGTTTGCTTACGAGTCATTCCCTGATTATGCCTATCCTGCAGAGCGTTATTTCTATGCCAACAGCCGTATCAAGACCTCGTCCTCCAGCCAAGCATCTGTTTATGGACACACAGAATGGCAGGGTTCCAACGAGGCAACAAGCGTGTTAGCTAACTATGAAGAGGACAATGCAGCAGTGGCTTCAACCACCCGTTCTGTCGCTATTAAGAATCCTCTGAGTTATGGTGTGGCAGGTATGGAGATTCATATCAAGGCTAGCAATGGAACGATAGGAGATTATGAGAGTCACCCTATTACTTTAGGAGAAACCACCTTCCCCTTGACTGCTGTCATTGTTGGCAGCCAGGTGGAGCAGAGCAGTTTCTTCGAGCCAGCTAATCCCATTAATCTGCAAGAGCCAGAATACCTCATATATGATAAGCAAATAGCAGAAGAAAATGTTCATTTGGGTACTGCTACCACTGAGGAACCCAATGGACCTTGTGTCTATACCCTCGGCCTTCAGACCAAGGACGATGTGTCGCTGAAGGTGGTGCTGGAATTCGAGAATAATAGTAATATAGATTTCATCAGCGAAAATGGTGTGATACATAAGGGTACGAAATTCTACTTGTTGGCCAGTGTGGTTCCCCCAGGCACTGGAGAGATAGGGAAACGTGTCATGACACGAGGCCACATGACGGTTATAAACCTGACGATAGAGAGCCTAAAAACGGCTTATAACGCATTGCCTGACTTGAGTAGCGACAAGTTGCGCCTGTTCGATGTCGTTGAGGCAGGTATCCACAAATGGCAACCAGGCGATACCGGTGAACATGAAGTATATAATTGGTAGTGAAGATGAATAAGATGCGGACTGCGACATATTATCTCGGATTGTTGCTCTGCTTGATGAGCGGGTTGTTGCTGGAGGCATGTTCTGGTGACAGTACCTCTGATAGCAGACCTGATAACCCATCGTCTGATAGGCTCGTTCGTCTTTCGGCAGGTGCTCGCCAGTATCATGTGGATGATGCGGAAATGGCTTCTGCACCAGGTCTGACGCGTACCGTTACTTATCCAAATCCAAGTTCTGACTGGACGCCCATCACTCCCAGCGAAAATATGCTGGTGTTCATCACTAAGGAAAAGGATAATCCCGCAGCATCGGATGTGTTATCACGCCTGTTTTATAGTACTGATAATAACGGTTGGCAGTCGAATATTACGATTGCGGATGCGGGACCTAGCAACCATTACCTTATATATGGTTTTATGCCCATTGATGCAGAGAATGTGAGTATCAGCCTATTGTCGCCAGCTACCAACTATAATGCTGGTGCATCAATGTCAATCAAAGGTCTGAAGGTGCTTACCCAGACCGATCCCTGTGTGATAGTCGGAGTGGGCAGACAGGAGGAAAGTACTTCTGATGTCACCTTAAAATGGGGAACTTTCGATTTTACCTTCAAGACCGGTACTTCGGATGTCACCGACTATATGAGCATTCTGCTCGACCATATCTATTCGCGTTATCATTTCGAAGTGAAGATAAATGCCGACTATGCCCAACTGCGCACCATCAAGATTACCAAGATGACGCTGGAAGCTCTCAACAATGATGGTACTCAGACCGTGGGAACTGTCAATGCTACGGTTAATCTCCAAACCAAACCTACCGACAGCAATCCGATATCGAGTGTCACCTATAGCCGTAATGCTGGTACCAGACTTGTTACGCTTTTCGATAAAGCGACAACGACCAATACCGATTACAACGAAGGTATTGTGTTGGACAAAACAAAAACAAATTTCCAAGAGGCAGGCTTCTGTCTGGCTCCTGGCGATCAGCGCTGGTTCCGCTTGACTACCGTATATGATGTGTATGACAGGGAGAATAAGCTTATCCGTACTAATACGGCAACGAATACTTTCAATACAGCCAATTTCAAGACGAAGAAGATTACCAATACGAATCCAGGATTGGACCATACTATCCAGATCATAGTGAACCCCACTTATCTCTACGTCCTCTCTGATTCTGACTTGGACAATCCTCCGTTTGATATAAATAATTAAAGATACGACGTTGAAGACAAGATATACCATAATCAGTTTGTTGCTGTTGCTTCTGGCAGTTGTGTCAGCAGAAGCGCAGATAGTCATTGGCGGACACGTCTATGGTGGAGGTAATGCTGGTGATGTCAAGGGCAGTACCACCGTTACCGTGAGAGAAGGTGACCTGAACAGAGTCTTTGGCGGTGCCCGTATGGCGAATGTCGAGGGTAGGGCTTTCGTGAACATTGACGGTGCCCATGCCTCTAACTATATTGTCATTAATCGTCTTTATGGCGGTAATGATATCTCAGGAACTATCGGAACCGGATTCATCGGCAAGTCAGAGAATCTTCTACCAGCACTGCCAACTGCTGTGCAAGCACATGCCGTCAACAATGATGTTGACAAGACATGGAATGCCTTGGTGCTTATTTCGTCAAAAGACATCACTCCTGCAACTTATTATACCGCAGAAGATGATGAAGTAATAGCAGGAACTAAACAAGTTGGTGATGTTAAGACTGCTGAAAATGATCCCAATAAGAAAATCTATATCGGTCAACTCTTTGGTGGTGGTGATGGTGAGTATGAATATGGATCAGAAACAGAAGGTTCCAATACTGTTTATTATGCTATAGAGGATGGAGTTAAGGTGGCTACCAGTAACACAGCACTCACAGTCCCTAATCTTGGTAAAACCTTCGTTGATATTCATGGCGGTTCCATCGTTTATGCCTATGGTGGTGGTAACAATGCTACAATAACAGAGAGAACTGTTATCAGTATGGATAACCCTAGTGCAGTGGTGAACAGTATCATAGATACAAATAACCCCAATGCAAACAAAGAAGGTGCAGACTTCGATGCAAACTTTGCGGTTGGTGAACTGCTGACCAACGACCGCTTCGAAAAAAAGATGGGTATCAACACTACTTTCTCCTATCCCAGCAGTGATGCCTATCAGATAGGACGATTGTTTGGCGGCAACAACAAGGCCGATATGGCTATCCGACCTCGATGGAATCTGCAAGTAGGTAAGGTCCGTAATCTCTACGGTGGAGGTAACGAGGGTCGTATGACCAGTCAGGAAGGTCTTCTGATGGAAATTAAAGGCGATGGAATGGTGGTTGACAACGTCTATGGTGGTTGTCGTAAGGCAGATATACAGCCTTTGTATGACGACGGTACACCGGTGCCTTATTCCCAAGTGCAACTGCCTACTGAAGATAATCCTAACCACATTCCTGCTGGCTATGCTGCTCGTGTCAGAGTGACGGCGGGTCACGTCAACAACGTCTATGGAGGTAACGATATCTCAGGTAACATTTATGGAGGTAATACCGTAGGTATTCTTACCCACATCTACGGTGACGTCTATGGTGGTGGTAATGGCTCGTATGCCTACACAGATAACCCAAAACTGAAGGACGACCCACGTTGGAGAGACTTCTATTACAATCCAGATGAAGTTCTTGCGGCAGCAGGTGTGACAGGTGTTTCTGAGAAACTTAAATCTGTCACAGCCCTCAACCTGATACGTCCTAATGCTGAGAAGGTATCTATCCTCGTCAGAGGAGAAGAAGGTAATCCTACCATCGTGGATGGCGGTTTCTATGTAGGTGGTAACAGTGCTTCGCTGCGAGAGAATGTTGCAGGCGCAAGTTCTGGCGACCAAACGCACATTAAGATTGGTTCACACGTCATCATCGACAAAGTGTTCCTCGGCAACAACGGCGCGAACATGATTAAATACGATGGAAGCGAGACATTTAGCAGAGGTGAAGGTGTGTTGCGCACCTTTGCCAGAACGTTTAAGGATTCCGATAATAATGACGCTAAATTCAGCCAGATGGATTTAACCGATGCTGACGTCTTTGCCAAATACATGGAGGGCTGTGCCATGAAGGTAAAATCAGCCGTTGTTTTTGAGAGTACGAAAAATGGTGACGGTACCGATTACATTCCTTATTCTACCCAGTTTGGTTCGTTCTACTGTGGCGGTAACGTAGGTAGTATGATTACTGAAGGTAAGACCACCATTAACTTCAACGATGAGGTGATTATATATAACAAAGTTGTGGGCGGCTGTAACGAGGCCAATGTTTATAAGACGGATTACAATGCTCAATACCTGGGAGGCATAATGGGTAACCCTGACCCTGTCCCAACAGGTTCTCCTGAAGGAGCTATTGGCGACAAGCTGGTACTTAATTTCGGAGGTCTGAAGATTCAACCTAAGCGTTGGGTCAATGAAAACGACAAGTCCCAAGGCTTGGAATGGAACATTGTAAAGGCGTCTACAGGTGAAAATATTAGTATCACTCCAACAGCATTACCTACAGGAAATAGTACCGATGACGATCTCGACCGCCGATTTGTGGGTGGTAATGTCTATGGCGGTTGCTACAGTCATGGTCATGTTAATGGCAATGTGGTTATCAATCTGAATGCCTCACTGATGGATCGAAAGGGAGTAAATGCCCTCTTCGATGAGGTAGAGGAAAATGAGGGAGAAGCTAAACTCTATGGTACTGACAGCTATAATATCACGGCTCGCCACACAGGTGTACTTCTTAGTGAGCAGGGTATGGACCCGCTCGGCAGAGGTTTGAATGTGTTTGGCGGCGGTTATGGTGGTGACTCTGAGATATGGGGTGGTGTCACTATTAACCTGAAGAAAGGATACACTTTCCAGATATTTGGTGGTGGTGAGATGGGTGCTATCGGTAAAGCAGATTCTTATAATACAACCACTCAACAACTTGAATACACATACAATCCTGCATATAGTACCTGTATCAATCTAGGAACAGCTACGAGTCCTGCTGGTACTTATAGAGGCGATACCGATGATAGTGACGATGCTGCCGACAGTGATGATATGGCCGAAGCTGAGTTTATCTATGGCGGTAGTTTCGAGGGATTGATAGTAGGTGACACTCGTATCAATTTGGGTAATGGTCGTATCTTCAACTCGTTCGCTGGCTCTTGTAATGCTACGGTCATTGGTCACACCGAGACTTATGTGGGCCTGAACAGCAGTAATGACAACGACTTAGGATTCCCCTGGGTTCGTGACCATATCTATGGTGGTAACGACTTGGGTGGACGCATTCTGGGTGAGAAGAGTTTCAAGAATCGTGTTAACACCGATGTAGTGGGTAGCGTGTATAATCCCAAGAACCAGGATAATCCCGACGTATTGAAAGCATCTGCCTATACCGAATATATTCAAGGACATGTAGAGCATATCTTTGGTGGTTGCTATGGTGACTACGACTATACTGACTCTCATTATAGTGCCTATACAAATAGTGATGGTACTGTCAAGACAGGCTTTAACAAGCCTTGGATGAAGAATGCCTTTGTCAATTTCAAGCCCAACAATACAGGTCGAAATGCAGTGACTAAGGTTTATGGTGCTGGCCAGGGACATGCATGGGATAATGCCAGCGATGCTGACCGTGACAAGATGCAGGACCGCAGCTATGTGCTGATTGACATAGCGAACAGTAACAACCTCAGCTTCCAGAATATGGAGGTGTTCGGTGCCGGTGACTATAGCGGTGTAGGTATGCGTTATAACGAAGATCCTACAACGGTTGGGGATGCTACGATATCTGCCCTTACTCCGACAATTGCCAAGAATAATACCGATGGCGTCACCGCTTCTACTGTTATCGACCTGATGCGTGGTAGGGTGAAGGATGTCTTCGGAGCCAGCTATAAGGAGGGCTTCACCCGTCGTACCATTGTCAATGTACCGACGACTTCTACCATCCATGTAAACCGTATCTTCGGTGGTGCTTATGGTTCGAGTAACGATAAAGTCTGCGATGTCTTTGAGTCGAATGTTAACTACCGTGGTTCACTGGCCATAGCAGAGGGTAGTCCAGAAGATGTTGATCCTGAGAAAGGACAATTGGCTGGTGGTATCTATGGTGGTAACAACAACTGCCGTCGTACACTCTATAGCCGTGTGAATATCTACTCAAAGGTTCGTCAGAACACCACTGGCTATACTGCTCGCGTTCTCGGTGCAGGCTATGGTAATAACACCTGGGCACAATATACGGAGGTTAATCTGGAAGATGGTGCTGACGTGTATGAAGCATATGGTGGTGGCTATGGTGGTATGGTGCTTAACAAACAGTCTGTTGATGCATTTAATAGCTATGAGGTACAGGAAAATAACACCACTGTTAGTAAGACCGTTGTCAAAGATCTGCCCCAAGGCTATACCGACGAAGGATTTGACAGTTATTTAGTCAAAGAGAATCCTCTGGGCGAAAAGACCAATACCAATGTCTATATCAAGAAGGGCGCTTGGGTCTCTGGCTACTGCTATGGTGCCGGTTTGGGTGCTGACGCTACGGTGAGCGGTACTACTTATATTGGTCTGCACGGCGGTACGGTTAACAAGGACCTCTACGCAGCCGGATGGGGTGGTGATGTTTTAGATAAGTTCAAGTTAGCAAAAGATAATAATACAGGAAACGACTTCGTAGCCACAACTAATGCCTATATCGAAGGTGGTACCTTACGTAATGTCTATGGTGGCGGTTATCAGGGTTCTGTAGGTTATCATGATCACGGAACAGAGACCCTTTCTATTGCCGGTTCTACTGAAAACGATATCTTAGGTAAGACCAATGTCGTTATCGGTATCCGCAATGACCAGTCGGATGATGATAAGCAGACATGGGTGAAGAAAACGGATGCTAATGGTACCTACGGTTTCTATCATGGTGTTCCTGCCATTCAGCGTAATGCCTATAGCGGTGGTGAAGGTGGTGCCGTCTTTGGTGATGCACACTTGACGCTTAACAACGGTTATATCGGTTATGTCTATCTTCTTGCCAATCAGAAACAAGATGAAGAAGGTAAAATAGTGACCCTTGCGGAAACTCCCGAAGGTGCCACGGCCCGTTATGAAGCGAAGGTTCACGATGAAACTTATTATGAGAAGAATGTATGGGCAGGTGCTAACCGACTGAAGGACTATGGCAACTTGTTCGGTGGTGGTTACGACGATTTGAGTTCTACCGATAATACTTTCGTCACTGTTTGGGGCGGAACGGTTCGTGGCAGTGTTCATGGTGGTGGTGAGATTGCAACCATCGGTCGTGGACGAGTGGTGGAGACTGGAACAGACAACTCAGAACGTGTACTGATCAAAGAGAACTACTATCAGGACGGAAAAACCCACGTCACGATGTACAACGGCAAGGTGCTGCGCAATATATTTGGTGGTGGCAAGGGTTATAACGTCAATGGCTATGGTACGGGTTCTAATAAGCTCTATACTGATGGTTATGTCTTTGGTCAGACCGAAGTGAATATTTTCGGTGGTGAGATTGGTTCCGATGAAGGCATTGCTGAGGGTTATGGAAACGTATTCGGTGGAGGTGATATCGGTTATGTCTATAGTCCCTATTGTTTCACTGAGGGCACGTTAGCGGCTGAAAACACAGGATCCCCCAACCATATTTATTATAAAAAAGGTGATACGGAGAGTGATTTGTCGGAGGACTGCAAGGTGGTTATTTCACCTATGTTGCAGGTAAAGCCAGGCAAGACAGCTTCTTATGATAGGACGTATGGAGCGTACGAATATGTACCAACGGACTACCTTAACACATTGCCTGCTGATAAGTCAGATGCGAGATGGAAAGCTCTGTTTACAGGTGAAAAGTTAGCCAATGGTGATCCGGATCCTACTGACCCCGAGGAACGTGGTATCCATATTCATAATGCCGTGTTTGCTGGTGGTAATGTAACATCAAACAGTGAAAGCTTTAACAACGCAATCACAGTATTCGGTAACACCACTGCTACACTTTATGATGTCTATCATCACGACTTTATCACGGTGGGTACGGAACATACTGGGGGACTCTATGGCGGTGGTAACCTGTCGTTGGTAGGTGGCTACCGTGAGTTGAACATTACCAACTATGGTACTGACTATTACGGACTGGACCAGCAGATTTCCCTGGAGGAGTATCAGAAGCTGACCAACCGTGAGCGCGCTTACTTCAAACTGGAATATCAGTGCCAGCAGGATGTTACTATCAATGATGTTCCTTATCAGAAAGACCAACGCATCAGTGAAGAAGAGTACAACGCGCTACCGAGTGAGTTTAAGACAGCGGCTTACTGGATACAATATGGTTTCTGCTCTATCTATGCCGGTCGACTGTTGAACACCATCCAGCGTGCCGACTTCTGCGGCGTATATGGCAGCCGTCTGGTATTGCAAGGTGCCCGTGACCGTGTGGCTGAAAAGGGTGATGCTACCGAATACACCATCAACCGTATCGGTGAGTTGTCGCTGAACCAGCAGAAATCCGCTGTTGAAGGTGAGTTGACATTAAAGCCTAATCCTGTTGACGATGAGGATTATGCTGATGAGAAGAATGCTGTACATGGCAACTATTTCGGTATCTATAGTGTTGTGAACTATCTGGGTAATCTGACTAGTGACGTGCATTTCACGGATAAGCGTAGATATGTAGATAAGGGAGTGACCTACAAAACCCAACAGACCTATTATGACTGGAAGAAAGAACACTTATCAAAGCGCGACCGCAATAATGGTACTTCATTCAACCAAGTGGCTTTGGCCTCTGGTGTATTCCTTGAACTGACTACGGAAAAGAGTACACCTTCGAAAAAGGATTACGGTTATATTACAGGTATCATCGAACTTGACCTGATTAACGTAAAGAAGGATATCGAGGGCGGTGGTTATGTCTATGCCCGCAATGAACATGGAGTTTGCTCTGAGGTAACTGATTACGATCATGTTCTGCTCTCACCTTACAATAAAAAGACGGGCAACGAGGCGCGTACCATGAAGATGTACGAGTATACAAGTAATCCTTCTACTTTCCTCGATCACCAGACCTCAGGTAACTTTATCCATAAGTCGAAGCGTATTGTCGATGACTGTTATCCCAACAATGGTGTCTACAGCGATGGTTATGTGAAGTCGCCAGCCCATTATTGGTTCATCAAGGGTGAGGTTTATATCTACGAGCAGACGGTATCTGGCTATGCTGGTTCGGCAACAGCTTACAGCAAGGAGGTAAAAATACCGCTTACCATCACTGCAGGTTCGAATGGTAAACTGAAGTTGTTGAACATTCAGCCCAACCTCTATGCTTACTATGCCGACAATAGTGGTACCAAGATGGGTAATGATGGCGTGAAGGTGGACAACGAGAGTGTGACCTACCACCTAAACGATGTCATTACTTGGTGGGACTGGAACCAGTTGACTGATAATGAGAAGAGTTACTTCGTGAAGGAAACCGTTGTCAATGTGGATTCTTGTACCGTAAACGGTGAACATTATCCAGCTGGTACTTACGTATTGGAAAACGACCCAAGAAAGTCAGAAACCGATTGGGATAAATTCCAGCAGTCGCAGCCAACGGTTCTCGATGCTAAAGGACAAACGGTGACCGACCTTACCACACTGTTCCGTTCGTCAAACAATGTGGGTCATGATACGGGTTATGTGCTGACCTTCGACATGAACAGTCCGAAGGATTGGGACGACTGGTATAGCCCACTTTCTGGCGCTAGCACTTATACGGTCAGCAACGATGTTGTTACCACCAACCGAAAGAGGAAAGAGGACTACAATCCAGTTAACGATAAGAATAGCTATCGTGAAGGTCCTACCTATACGTTGAAGCCTGGTGAGGAGTCAGGTTTGTATGGTCAGCGCAACTATACTGAAGGTGAGATAATCTCTGAGGAGACTTATCTGGACTATACGAACACAGTCAGCCTGATGCCAACCGAACAGGCTCCCACGGGACAGGCTACAGCAGAACCTGCTTATGTAGCCAAGGCAGATATTGGTGCGACGCAGGCAGGAACTGCCATCTCGAAGACGGCTTATGACGCTTTGACGGATAAATCTAACTATGCAAAGGCGAAGCTTTGCGTCAATACCTTCCAGTATGGCGAGGAGGACTATATCCTTCTGGGTGAATTGGTAGCAGAAACAGATTTGGAGACGATTGCTGGGAAGTTCATGACGTTTAACAACAACAAGATCAATACAGATCCAGTTGACGATGCTCAGGCACTGCAATATGTTATCGACCATCTGTCGAATGCCTACTATATCAAGACCGAGGGTCTCTATGGTGGCCAGTATTATCAGAAGGATGTCAACTATACTGCTCTTAAGTCGTGGTGTGAACTGACCGAGAGTCGTGATAAGTTCCGTTACAACTATGATGCCTTAGACGTGCTGATTGATCCTGCGTTCCGTGGCGAAAACTATATCAGTGACAGCTATAAGAGTCCGTATAGTGATGTGAAGTCGGTAGAATACGAGGCATTCAATACGGGTACGACGACATTGACCTATTATGATGTTGATGGTCATGAGTACTCATTGCCTGCAGGTGGCTCTATCTCCAGAGAGGATTACGAGCAAGTGCGCAACGACCAGCTCCACTATACTCGAATTCAGATAGACAAGAAGACGGGTACTGGTACCGAAACGCAGGATGTATATATCGTGACGGAAAACTTCTTTAACAGTGGTACACCTTATGCCAAAGGTCAGGACATCAGTGAGAAGGATTACAACACACTCTCGACAGAGAATAAAGCAAAGGTTCGTAAAGAGACCTTCACAAAGGGTACCGAAAGTGTTATCAAGTATTATTGCTACGAGGACTATACACCATTCGCAGAATTCTCAGTGGAGAGTGGAACACGAGGAGAGGTTGGTTCGGTTATCTCCTCTGACGTATTCACCGATAATACTTTGGTTCCTAATTATCAGAAGAAGTTCACCATCCAGGGTGCCGAGCCTACAGAGACAACGACCTTGTATGTTTCTCGTGAGTCGAACGCGAAGGATGTAACCTCCGAGAAAGTCATCAGCGTAGTTTATCAGTACACCTATTACGAGCCGGATGATGAGGGCGAAGGTGTCAGTCTGGTCAACGAGCTGCATGTGGTGAACATCCATGTGAAACTGGAGAGTGGTGCTCCACAGATAGGACCACTCACAGCTCCTGCTCCTGTATTGCCAGGTAATACCGTCGGTGTGAAGGCTCCTACCGTTAATCCAGGACTCTACGAGGTGTTGACCAGTGGATGGGAATTGTTCGACAACGAGCAGGATGCCATTTACCAGCGTAATGGTAAACCATTCTCCAACAATACCACACCGCTCTACTGGTATCAGAACCAGAAGGTATTCCTGGCGTTCTACTCCAAGACCTATCTGGGTAAGACCTATTCTAACTACGTTCCGTTGAGCGTGGCCAACTACCACGACCTCGATGCCATCATGAAGGATAAGGCCCATCACCTGTATGTGGATCATCCTAATGTGGAGCGTAATTCGAAGATATATATCGACAACCGCGATTGTGAGAGCGATCCTACGAAGAGCGAGCTCGACCTGCTGAAGGACTTCTTCGACTTGAGTGTGAACGGATTGACTGGTCATACTAATCTTGATACTCATGTGAAGGGTGGAGCCGACCTGGAGTTCATCCTCAATAGTGATGTCAGTCCGAAGGCTTACACCGACTGGACATCTATTGGCAATGACGCCCAGTGCTTCGAAGGTAACTTCCACGGCGATGGTTATACTATCAGTGGTTTGAACAAGTCGTTGTTTGGTAAGCTTTGTGGCAACGTTTATAACCTTGGTGTCACAGGTTCGTTCACCACGGCAGGTGTCGTTGATTCGGGTGACGGCTATGTAGAGAACTGTTGGATTAATACGACAGCGGAGAACGTTGATAATGTCAAGGCTGTCTTTGGAAATCCATCAGTTCCCAGTAAGCAAACAGTGAATTGTTACTATCCGAATACGAAGAACTATGCAGCAGGCGATGCCCGTCCAATGACGGAAACAGAGTTCTATAATGGTACCGTGGCCTACAACCTGAACGGCTTCTATCTGAATAAGCGTTATTACGACAAGAAGCAGACAAGTGAAACAGACTATAAGTACCTGAAGTCTGTCAATGGTACTGTGGAAGAAAACTTGAGCACAGGATACTATCCTAATTCATATGCTTTCTATCCGCTGGATACAAAGAAGGTCAGTCAGTATGGCAATTGTGGTTATGTAGAAGACCGCTATGTCGATGGTGACTTCGTTTACGCTGGAGGTACCATACCCGATACGAGCAACGAACGTATGAGAGTAGTGCAGAATGGCGCTACGACGACAGTGGTCTATGCTCCTATTTGGCCTGACGACTATGTCTTCTTCGGACAGACGCTGTCTTATGACTATAGCACGTCCCGTCCGCATAATGATGTTCCAACGCATATTTATAAGAGCGGTGGACGCCTGCCTATCAGCGACCTCAGTAACCGAGTATATCGTGCTCCAGCCTATTATCAGGGCGCAGACTTGGATGTAGCCCACTTTAACCTGACGGCTAATCTGGCTGCATACTCGAAGCCTGCCACCGTTACAGCTACGGGTAAGGCCGTATATCCCAACATGACGGCTATCGACTTCTTCGGACATGACGAGGGAACCGGTGAAGGTGCCTATAAGCAGGGATACAATGGTAAGTTGTTCTATCAGCCGTTGCTCGACAATGACGAGGGCTTGCTCAGCATTGTTAATAACGGTGAGACGCCCAACCTGCTGGTTTATGCACCAGTGAAGGAGCAGAACGCCAATACCGATGAGGCACTGACATACTTCTCACAGGAGCCCGCTTACGCTGACTCTTACCAGGGTGGCACTGCTCGTTGCGTTAGCATTGCTTCAACTGGTTCTGTTCATGGACATCTGGTTCAGAGCGACCTCAAGGCAACGAACGACCATCTGCTTGTGGACAAGCGCGACTTCTTCTGTCCTGTCGGCTATCAGTTTGATGGCACTCATCGTATGTGGTATCAGCGTATGCCAGACCGCTATGTTAACATCACCGATGGATGGGAGACCGTCAGCCTGCCGTTCACTGCCGAACTGGTAACCACACAGCAGAAGGGTGAGATAACCCACTTCTATAGTGGCAGCCGTACCATGGAGGGTAGCGACGCCAAGATAGGCCATGAGTACTGGCTGCGTGAGTTCAATGGCGGTAGTACGACAGACAATGTCTTCCACGGCACCTTCAACTATCCTACAGCCAGCGGTTCTACGAAGAATGCTGATAACACCTTCCTCTGGGACTACTATTACAGCGCCAATAGTCAGGCGGATGCCAATAACGATATCTATCAGACCTATTATAAGCAGAGCCGCGAATTGCCAGAATATCCATTGCTGGCTAACGGAACACCTTATATCGTAGGATTCCCAGGAACGACCTACCATGAGTTCGACCTCAGTGGTGAGTGGATAGCTCCGAATACGGCAGCGACTACTCCTGCTCAGTTGGATCCGCAGGTTATCACCTTCGCATCTGATACAGGTGAATCTATAGCTAAGAGTGACACTCAGACGGGTGTCGATATGAATAGTGGCTACACCTTCAAACCCAACTATCTGAGCAAGGTGGTTACTGGTACAAGCTATCAGATGGCGGCTGCAGGCAACAAGTTCGATCAGCAGACAGCTGCAACACCTGTTCCGTTCCGTCCGTACTTTGTAGCTGGCAGTTCGTCAGCTCCGGCCACAAGAGCTGCGCAGTACATTGTCTTCGACAGCAGTGATTCGTCATTTGCCATTGGCGACGATGACCCGTCGGAGGGTGAGGTAGGACAGGGTAGCCTGTTGTTCGGTGTTCGTCGTCATACCATTGTCGTGACATCATCGCTCCGTGATGAGGCCGACGTACGCATTGTCAACGTCAATGGTCAGACGATTGCCTCGTACAAGATCCAGCCGGGTGAGACTGTCGAGACACCGGTATATAATAGTGGTGTCTATATCATCCGTGCTGCTGGAGGCCACTATACGAAGAAGGTTTCCGTGAAATAATATCACGATAACCACGAATAGGCACTACAATTACCTATCATCATAACAGGAAGATCCGCCGGGTCTTCCTGTTTTTTGTTCTGTATCCTCTTACCTCTTACCTCTCACCTCTCACCTCTTACCTCTCATCCCTCATCCCTCACCCCTTACCTCTCACCTCTCACCTCTCACCTCTCACCTGTGTGATTACAAAATTTTCATCTATATTTTTTTTGCATTTTACCATTCATCTATTCATCTTTTATTATAACACATTAATAATCAAATAATTATACAATGAATAGAAGGGATTAATCATTCATCCACTATTCATTCTTTATCATTTAACAACCGTCTTTTATTGAACGAAAAATCGCGTATTGCTTGAAAATCAGCAAGTTACCCTATCACATCTTTTTACGTAACACTTTGTAACTATGCCCGTGACAAAGTGTCACCGCCTTTGTGACAAAGTGTTACCAATGTTATTACGATATTGAAACACCTCAAATTTTACTACCAAAAACTTTTACAATTGCCAAAAAGCCTCCAAATAATGAATAGTCAAACCACCATTCATAGGCACTATTCATTCTCTAACCGCCTAAGAACCAATATGATAGAGCAAATAATGAATAGATGAATAGTGTTTGTCTTTTCTTGAAATAATTTTTTAAATTGTGCTTTCTCTAACATCCCTGGGGTTCTCTGAGCTAAAGGACAGGGTGACCTTTGCCTCTCACCTCTCACCACTCACCTCTGGAAAGTGAGCTTGTGACATGCGAAACTCTAATGATATATTATATAAAATAACTCCCGCGCGCGAATTTTGTATTAAAATATTTGGCGGTTTCGCAAAAAATCCTTACCTTTGCACTTTGAAGTATTGAAATTAGGAAGACGGAACGAAAATGACTCAGGCCCTAACATACCACAATATGCATCGTCGCATGGTGACTCACAACTATGCACTGCCAGGTATCTACCACATCACATTGCATGTGGCAGAGGGTGCAGGTCGTCAACCTTTAGGACAAGTGGAAGGCTCGCTGGAACAGCCTGACAACACGCTTGAGGGGCCGCATGTCATCCTGACACCGATAGGGGAAATGGTACGTGAAGAACTGCTTACCAGCATTACCGCACACTATTCGATGGCTGTCATCGACTCTTTTGTCATTATGCCCGAACATTTGCATGCGCTGATCATTGTGAAGGAGCCAATAGTCAGCCGTAGCGGTCGTCCTACCCATCTTGGGCAGGTGATTGCCGGTTTTAAGAAAGGCTGCAATCGCCGCTATTGGGCCATGACCGAACAAGGCATTCCAACGGGGAAACCGTTGGCCACCCTCGCTGCCCCCATTCCTGCTGCCCCCGTGTCTGGCGGTTCTGCCGCCGCTATCCGGGTGTCTGACGGTTCACCCGTCAGAAAACGCGTTCCTTCTAATGGCACCACCGGCCGCCGCCCCCTCTTTGCCGGCGGCTATTGCGACGTGATGCCCATTACAGCAGAACAGCTGAGCACGCAGCGCGCCTATATCAATGGCAATCCGCGCAGCCGCCTGCTGCGCACCAGCCAGCGTGCTACGCTGATGCCCTGCCGTGGTGCTTATGTTTCTGCCCTGACACCAGCAGCCCTTCGTGGCTACCTGCAGCGCGTATGCCTGTCGCAGCACGCCACACCGGCAGCTCTTGCTGAAATCGAGTGCCGCCTGCTCCTCGCCTCCAGCGTGCCCAGCGGTTCACCCGCTGGGATAAGCTCTCCCTTCATAGCTCTTGATTCCTACGGCGACCGCCAGCTGTTGAACAGCCGCCTGTTGCCCGTAGTATGCCATTATCGGGACAAAGCCCATTTTGATAATCAAAAGGCGCGCTGCCTTGAAGAGGCTGCCAATGGTGCCGTCCTGGTATCACCCCGTATTGCCCCAGGCGAACAGGAAATCATGAATGAAGCCGTGAATCACGGTTTCCCCGTGATTACTATTGCTGACAACGGCTTCCCCGAGCGCTACCACCCATCAACGGAGCGCATCGACCGCTGTGCGGAAGGCAAGCTGCTGATCGTCACTCCGTGGCAGTATCAATACCGTGGCAAAAACGAACAGCTCACCATCCCCTTCTGTAAGGCGATGAACTGTGTAGCCCAGGCCCTTTGCCGCCAAAAGGATGATTGGTGGAAGAGTGTGATTAGCGGTTCCCCCGCTGATAATAACGAGCAACAAAATGACAAATGAAAAAAATGCTACAAGATATGAGTACGAAATACAGATGTAAAAAGCAAGTAACAAGGTTGATGGCAGGCTTTAGCCAGTTCCTAGCCATACTCATGAGTATGCTTAGAAGGAGCCTAGAAGGAGCCTATAAGGAGGCTATAAGGAGGCTAGAAGGAGGCTATAGCGAGGCTAAAGGCTGCCTAAAGCGATATTTTCGCACAGGGGGACAGACCCCGTGTGCGATTTTAGTTCGCTGCCTGCGGACTGCGAGTTCGCAGCCTACGAACTGCCAGTTCGCAGCCCACGGACTTTTTCGTATCCTTTTGCTCCTACTCCTCACGCTGGGAAGTGGTAATGTGTGGGGACAAACGGATTTTTCGGGAGTATGGTATATTGCTAATGATAATACTTCTTCTGGCCATCCTGGGAAAGTGTATAGTAGCGCAACTGATGCAGAAAAATGGTATTTGGTACCTGCTGCCGATCCACAGCAAACCCCTAGTTGTATTGATGCTTATTATTCTCCAAATCACGCTACTACAAATGGTGATCCAGAGAAGCCATTTCTTGCCACTTATCAAACCGGTAAAGACCTCAATTCCATTTGGATTATTAAAGAGAGTGAAGAGACAGGGTATTACTTTATCATCCATGCATTAACGGGAAAATACGTCATATACGAGCCGCCATTGCCTAATGATAATGCCAAGAGAAAGAGTATGCACCTTCAGAAAATAGACAACAATTCATACGACCCAACGAACACAGAAACCAATGCCAAATTCAAGTTTGGCATTAACAGCTCTAACGGCTTGACAACTGGCAATATTAACATCTATCCCAAAAGCCGTTCGGGTTGGTTTTGGAATCCTGCGGGACAAAACAATGGCGTTTATTATGGACAATCTTCCGGAGAGAATCCAGACCTTTATCGAAATGGTTTAGTTGGTGTTTATAATAATACTGGTACCAACTCCATTTGGCATTTTGAGGACGCCTCCTCTGCAACAACATTGACACCTGTCATCAGTGATGTGGAAACCGGAACCAATACCTTTACCATCACCTCCCCTGCCGCTGCATTCTCAACGATACATTACACCACAGACGGCAGCACTACACCTGATGCCAATACAGGCACGACCGTTACTAGCGGCAGTCCAATCAATATCACTGAAACATTGACAGTGAAAGCTGTGGGTGTGTTTGAATCATTTAAAACCCCTGTAGCAGGCCCCAAGGAACTTGTGCCTATAAAATGTGGTAAACCTGTCATCACTTATGACAAGACTAGCAATACAGTAGCTATTACTTCCGAGACAGAGGACGCAAATATCTACTATACGCTTGATGGAGAACCACCAACGTCAAGTAGTACTCCTTACGGAGGACCATTTAGTGTGACTGACCACCAAACAGTGAAAGCAATTGCTATTAAGACTGGATTTTTTGATTCTGAAATAGCATCCGTAAAGGTTGTTTTAAATCCGACGATTACTCTTGCTCAAACAGAATACACCTATAATGGTTCTGCCATAGAACCTACGGTAAGCAGCGTCAAAGACGGAGAAACAATAATTGCTAGCAGCGAATATACGGTCGATTATAGGAATAACACCAATGCAGGTACAGCGACCGTTAATATCGTTGATAATCCGGGTGGTGCTTATCTCGTCTCTGGTTCTACTACTTTCACTATAAATCCTGCAGAAGTGACGCTGACTGCTAATAGCGGAACGGAAACCTATGACGGTACAGAGAAGACAGTAAGTGGCTTTACAAGCAGTGTTGGCGAACCGATATTTGCGGGCGTAAGTGCCAGCGGTAGTGGAACGAATGTAGGTACATATGACGTAACATTTACAGGTGTCAACATAGGCACGACAATGGATACATCAGGAAACTGCGTGGTGACGAACATTGTTAATGGTACGCTGACAATTAGTCAGAAGAGCATTGGTGACGGAGAAGTGGCAGCTGACGACATTACGATCTCTTTTGTCGATAATACTTCGGATGAGGTGGAAGTAGAGCATGGTGAAAGACCACTGACTTCTGATGATTATACCGTATCAGTTGTTGATGATGGACGCGGTTATCAAGTGGCAACGGTTACTGGTATAGGAAATTATACTGGTTCTGCAAAAATCAGTCGAATAAAGTTTAGCTTCTTTAATAGTGGTTCAGACGATGAAAATGTGAAAAATGTGGCTACTATTGCTGCTTCCATGGATATTGTTACTCCTGATAATATGGTTGCTTATATTGTGACAGGTCTGAATGTAACAAAACATGAGGTTAAACTAACATCAATTGAGTATGTTCCCAAGGATGTCCCTGTCTTGCTGCTTACCGATTCTCCTGTGGAAGCCTATACGGCAACACCTAAAGCAGTCACAACTCCTGCAGATGTTAGTAGGAACAAGCTGATGATACTGCCACCAGGGAGAAAGGTTGAAGCGACTCAGGTATATATGTTCCATCAGGGACAATTTGTCTTGACGACGGCAGGTACTCTGACAAAGTATAAATTCTGTTTGGAAAACCCATATTATGAGTTGGTATCGCCTGTTAATCCTGATCCTTCAAATGCTCCGCTGCATATCGTGATAGAGGGATTGACGGGAATTCATGAAATTCAAACAGAAGGAGTCAAAGGAACAAGTGAAGATAAGTGGTTCTCAGTTGATGGCCTTCGTCTCAACGGCAAGCCCACCAGGAAGGGACTATATATCAAGAATGGCAGTAAAATAGTAGTTAAGTAAACTGTATTTTAAAAGATAATACTAATTGACACAAGATATGAAACATACATTCAGAATTTTTTTATTGATGGCTGTACTCTTGGGGAGCGCGGTGGGAGAGATGCAAGCCATTGTCAAAGAGTATGTAAAGGGGAATTTGAAGGTTTATGTTAATCGGTTTCCTAATGATGAGGTAGGAACGATAGACAATGTGTCTTTTGGTGGCACTGATGACCGAACGATAACTATCAAGTTCTCACCATCATCCGGTTACTCCATCCATGAAGTAACGGCAGAGGGATTGATATCCCCATCACTGGCTCCGCGAAGAGCTCCAGGCCTGATGCAGAATACGTTGACTGTAACTGAAACAGGAAACGCTGGTGAATATCAGTTTACAATTGATGCTAAGTATAGTGGTGCTTACGTCACCGTGGTATTCTATAAACCAGGAACTACCGTTATCACGAGCTTGAATGATATTACAGATGCTAATGGAAACTACCAAATGGTGACGGATATAGATGCCTCTGACTTCGATGGTTTTAATTTCAAAGATGGTGATAACAACCCAATACCATTCTCAGGAACATTGGATGGAAACTTGTATAAGATAATAGATCTGGATAAGCCGCTGTTTAATACGATAAGAAATGCTACGGTAAAGAATGTTATCTTGCAGGAAGTAGGTATCTCAAAAACAGGACCTGTTGGTGCAATAGCCGGAACGGCAGAAGAATATAGTCTTATATATAACTGTGGCATCTTGCCAAGTAATAATAAATATGAAAATGAAATTTCTCATGTCGAGAGTTCAGACGGCTACTGCGGTGGTTTAGTCGGTTGGTTGAAAGGCGACTCTCGTGTCATCAACTGCTTCAGCTATGCTAACATCACTGGTGGTACGACAGTAGCCGGTATTGTAGGATATAATGACTTCGCATCAACCGCAGAAGAAACTGGCGGGAAATATACTAAGCTTAAAACGGCTGTTGTGAACTGTATGTTCTATGGTAACATTACAGGTGGAACAACGAGATATCCCGTCTATGGCGGTGAGAAGATTCTGAATAACAATGGAAATGGTATCAACAACTACGACTTCTATCGTGCAGAGGCAAACTTAGGTTTGGCAGATAATAGCCACTACAACTGCTCATGGCCAGCCCAAGAAGAATACCTCACAAAATACGAATACTATCGTTATCTGCTGAACAGTAACCGTGAGCTTTGTGGTTGGTGGGTAGGTGCTCCATCTGCTCCAAGTGGTATGTCCACCACGGATGTTCAGGCTGTGCCAAAGGATGCCTCACTGATGGCAAAATGGGTGCTTGACCCCAGCATTGCGCCTTATCCTATTTTTAAGGCTCCAGGTTTCTACCCTTCTGCCGTTAACAAATCTCCAAGGCCTGGTGAAACCAATCCTAAACGCATTGACCCTGAGACTAAGGAGTGGGTTAGTCGTGCATCATCTACGAATACAGAAATGGTCAATCCTAAAGCTGCTCCTGAAACAGATGGAAGGTCATTGGGAAAAATTACTGTTAAGATTAAGAAAAATGTTAATGATAATAGCACCACAGATAAGGAGATTATCATCACAGCAATGGATATAGAAAATAATGACTTCTGTTATGGTAAAATACAGTTGCCCTATTACAACAGTATCTTCGGTAACCCCAACAGTAGTGATTGGGCTATAAGATATGGCGGAAATTATGGAGATAAAGTCGTTGTAGGCTGGGAAATCACAGGCGTAACAGGTGGCACACCTGGTAATTTTATTAAAGAAGATACTGAGGAAGTAAAAGCATGGGAAAGTGGTTTCAACTTCGCAGACCGTAATTGTACAGATAAGGATAAGGAGCGTGTGGCTACTACTATGTGCCATACGGAGTGAAGGAAATTACCATCACAGCTAAGTGGGCAGATGCGACTTATCTTGATAACAATGATAATTATTATGACCGCATATCTGTGTCATCAGTTAGTGGTGGTACCGCCAATGCCACCTTATCACCTTTTGCTCCAGCGGGAACTCGTTCAAAAACACTCGGTAATGGAAAGACAGTCAAAACAGGAGCTATTTTAAGTAATCTTCTCTCTGGCGATGTTTATGAGAAAGCTATCGTATTAGTTGGCAACAATCAGAATTTTACTGGTAATAAAAGTTATGGAGGTTCTTCCAACGGGTTCACCGTTATGAGTGCAGATTTTGATTTGGATGAAGAACCTGACTATAGTCTTATATGGCAATTAGGTAACCAAACAAGTCGATATAGTATCTGTCCTATACGTTTCGATTTCCTACCTGTTATTGAAATGGGTATGGCCATGAAAGAGGACGGCTCTACCCAATATTATTCATTGGGTTGTTATCGTCCTTTAGGCCACTTTGAGGTAACTGAAACGTCTTTAATACATTTCGGACAGTTCGAATTTGGAAACGATAAACGCACGTTAGAGGCTCCACTTATTCTTAATGGAGGTATTTACGACCAATACACTAAAGGTACAATGGGAATGGGCACAGCTGATGATAAAATTAACTATATCATCATTGGCGGTAATGTGAGGATTCCTTCGTTTACCCCAGGAGCTCATCCCTCTGATCGCGCATCAGCGGTAAAACCAACCCGTCACTGCGCTCTTAATGTGATGGGTGGCAACATAGATTATCTATACCTTACAGGAAACTATAATGAGAATATTACGCCCAATCAAGACAATCCTCACTGTTACATTGATGGAGGAAACTTTAAGCAGGTTGCCGCTGCAGGTAAGGAGGGTATTGATGGTGATGTATTCTTTAATATTAACCATTCCGTCATCGAAGAGTTCTATGGTGGTAGCACTATGGATCAAAGTACTGGCAATAATTTTAAAACCGTCAAAGGCAACATCAATGTCACTGTTGACAATAGCAAAATAACCAAATATTGTGGTGGTCCGAAATTTGGTAATATGAATTTGGATGAAGATAACCCTGCGAATAACAAGACCGTCACCACTAATGCAACAGGTACAACCTTTGGTGTTTACTATGGTGGCGGTAATGGAGGAACGAGTTATGTTCAGTATGCTTCAACGGATGTTACTGAAACTAAAGCCCAAAATCCCTATGATTGGAATGGCGGAAGTAAAGGAAATTTAAATAGTTATACTCCAGGCAGCTATCGCAGCACGGGCAAGAACTATATGGCTGATTATGAAATGGAGATTGTAAATTCCTCGGCAGGTACAGACGCCAATAAAGGAATTTTCAGAACCTATTTCTATGCAGCACAGTTCTCTGCCACCAATACTGGTTAATAGGCGATGTCGAATCAACGCTTACCGACACAGAAGTCATGGGTTCAGCTTTTGGAGCAGGCTACTCAGCCAGTGTACCAGAAGTAACCATCTATAATAAAGATAAGACCGCACCTACTTTTAATGTCTATACGGGTATTATTACTCCTACCCCTGATCCGGATCCCAATAGCACCAGTACAACCTATACTTGGACAAACAAGACATCACTTGGTGGCCAAACGCTTTCCACCAGTAACCCCGCAGTACTCGATGTGGATGGTGTAAATTATTTCTATACCGAAGAGTCGCTTGAAAATCTAGGTACCGTCACAGGAAAGGTGACTTTGAATATAAACGGTACGACTACCGTTAAGCACAGTGCCTATGGCGGTGGTGAAGAATCTGGTGTAAACGGTAATACAGAAGTGACCGTCACAGGTGGTACGATCGGTACTGCAAATGAGGGCGGTGCCGAGTATGGTAACGTTTATGGCGGTGGTAAAGGTAAGGAAGATGATGTGACTGCCGGTATCGTGAAGGGCAGCACTACTGTTAGCATCAGTGGCTCACCTGCCATTCTGCATAATGTCTATGGTGGTGGTGCTTATGGTTCGGTGGGAACGTTCTCATACGATGCTACTGGCTTCCCAACTGGTTGGACTACTACAGAAAACAAAGGTAAGTGTACTGTGTCCATCACTGGCGGCACCATCGGTACCACAGGTGATAATAATGGTATGGTGTTCGGTTCGTCTCGAGGATTGGAAGGCAATCCTGAAACGAATACTAATGTCGATAAGATGGCTTGGGTATATGATACGGATGTGACTATTGGTACCCAAAGTTCAGAAACAGGTCCTTCTGTTAAGGGCTCTGTCTATGGTGGTGGTGAGAATGGCCACAACTTCCATGATGCCATGGTGACTGTGTATAGCGGTACTATTGGTATTACTGAAGGATCAGAGATTGTCAACGATGGTGGTACACCAGACGACACTTCCGATGATATTTCTTATACAGGTGCTCGCTTCCCTAACCGTGGTAATGTCTATGGTTCTGGTTGCGGTACGGATACCTATATTGGAACTGATAGTAAGACTTACTTCGACTTCAACGCTGGTATTGTGCGTGGCAATACGACTGTGCTGATAAAAGGCGGTCATGTGGTACACAACGTCTATGGCGGTGGTGCTATGGGCTCTGTGGGAACATATACTTTTGATGCTAATGGCAAACCGATTTCTTGCGAAGAGGGTACCGGTACTTGTACTGTGACCGTTAGCGGCGGTCAGATTGGTGTTACTGGTGCCAGGATGGCTGGATATGGCAAGGGCGGTCCTGATGATTTTGGTCATGTGTTTGGCGCCGGTCGTGGTGAGATGCATGATCCTGACCAATATCCTAATGTGGAGACTTGTGCATTCTTTAATAAGGCAATATTAAACATCAGCGGTAAAGCCTTCCTGACGGGTTCTGCATACGGTGGTAGCGAGAGTGGACACGTGCTGGGTGATACCGAAGTCAACATCGCTGGCGGACAGATTGGCTGTGGTAAAGATTCATCGGGGCCATTTGATAATACTGTATGGGCTGATGATTATATCCCAACAGGAGAAAGTATGGATTGCGCCAGCTGGCCATTTATTGCGCCATTTGCGCCATACGACCCATTCGCTAATGCAACGGGCGACTTGGATAAGTATCCTAACGGCAAATCAACGGATGGCGGAAGATTGGAGGCTTCCGACGGTCATACCTATTATGGTAATGTGTTTGGTGGTGGTTCGGGTAGTGTTCCTTATTTCGACGAAACCGAAGGCATCAGTAAATATCTGAGTACGGCAGGTAGCGTAGAAGGTAAGACCACTATCAATATCACTGGCGGACACATCATCACGAATGTTTATGGTGGTTGTGAGGCTACGAATGTGAAGGGCTCTGCTACCATCACGATGACAGATGGTACCGTAGGTGTGCCACGTACCGTCGCCCAAATCATAGCACATCCTAATACGGGTTATATCTTCGGTGCAGGTAAGGGTGACCAGCGTATCTTCTTCAACAAGGAGACGAATGTGGACCGTACTTTTGTCAACATCGAGGGTGGTAGAGTCTATGGTTCCATCTTTGGCGGTGGTGAGGATGGTCACGTATTCCAGAATGCGATAGTGAACATCGGCAAGACTGGTGAAGACGGCCCGACCATTGGTACCACAGGTACCTCGTACGTAGACGGTAACGTGTTCGGTGGTGGCCGTGGCTTCGGTGGTGAGGCGCTGACAGCAGGTAATATCGGTGGCTCTATCGAACTGAACATCAAGAGCGGTAAGATACTTGGCTCCGTCTATGGCGGTGGCCGTATGGGATCGGTAGGATATGGTCTCTATCTGGTGGATGAAGAGATTATTGAAGATGGACAGACAATCAAGCCCTACGGTATCTTGCGTCCAAACGACAAGTACGACGGCTCTTATCCGAACCCAAGTACGCAAGAAGCTTCTGCTTATTACGATAAAGGACGTGGATACATCACCATCAACATTAGTGGTGGTACCATTGGTAACGATGCGGAATATATTTACAATCCGACTGATGAGCAGAAGGCTGCGTTACCAAAGACCGCTTTCGACTATCAGAATCATCTGCAATACACTAAGGGTGGTAATGTGTTCACGGGCGGTATGGGACGACTCTACGCGCTGGATAATACGACATTGCTTCCATTGTGGCCAAAACTCGGTAAGTGTAAGGGAACGACACTGAACATGACTGGAGGTACTGTCAAGAGCAGTATTTATGGCGGTGGTGAGATTGGTGCTGTGGCTGAGAATGCGACGGTGAATGTCAATGGTGGTACTGTAGGTACGAAGGTCGTTGATCCGAATGATGCTACCAAGTATTACTACTTCGGCAGTGTATTCGGAGGCGGTAAGGGTAGTGTAGATAATATCACATATCCTAGCACTACTCCGGAAGCCGACAAGATTCCTATCAGCGAGGCTGGAACGACAGGAGGTAATGTGATTGTTAATCTGAATAAAACTGTTGCGTCGAACGATGCCGCAAAGGGTGCTATCGTCAGTCAGGTATTTGGTTGTAACGATATGAACGGATCGCCCAAGGGCACTGTCACCGTACATGTCTATGCTACACAGAATGCTGACAAAGCCAATATCAGTACCAAACCAACTAAGGATACCGATACATACGATGTAATGGCTGTTTATGGCGGTGGCAACCTGGCAGCTTATGAGCCGACAGATTTGTCGACAGGTAAGACTAATGTCATCATCGATGGTTGTGGATTGACCAGTATCCGTCAGGTGTATGGTGGTGGTAACGCTGCTTCCACACCAGCTACCGATGTTGAGATTAACGGTACCTACGAGATTTTGGAACTCTTTGGAGGTGGTAATGGTTTTGACAAGTTGCCAAGCGGTGCTGATAATCCAGGTGCTAACGTAGGTTATAAGGATTACCACTTGGTAGAGAATGATCCAGCTTATGCCACGAAGGAGGCCAGAACAGAAGGTGCGGCTTTTGCTCCTTATCGCTATGGCACAGGTGAAGCTACTGTCAACATCAAAGGTGGTACTATCCACCGCGTCTTTGGTGGTTCCAACACGAAGGGAAATGTTCGCAAGACAGCACTCACCATGCTGGAAGAACTGCAAAATAATGGTGAGCCTGTCTGCCAGTTCCAAGTTGATGAGGCATACGGTGGCGGTAAGAGTGCACCGATGGATGCCGAGGCGAAGTTGCACATGGCTTGTATCCCAGGTTTACAGGAAGCATATGGCGGTGCAGAGGAAGCAGATATCCACGATGATGTGACGCTGACCATCACCAACGGTACCTTTAATCGTGTCTTCGGTGGTAATAACATCAGCGGAACCATCAGCGGTAAGATTACTGTCAATGTCGAGGAAACTGGTTGTCGTCCAGTGGTTATTGGTGAGTTGTATGGCGGTGGTAACCTTGCTGCATACTCCATCTATGGCTACAAGCAGGTTGGTGACGAATGGAAACCCCGTACGTCAGCAGATGACGCAGGCACAGGTCCCACGACTCCCTATGCCTCTCCGCAGGTGAATGTCCGTTCGTTCACCAGTATCGGTTCCGTCTATGGCGGCGGCTATGGTGCACAGGCATTGATGGTGGCAAGTCCTACGGTCAACAGGTTTCAAGGGTAAGACCATTACTGTCGATGGTCATGACGTAGTGCTGCCGGACCATACCCAAGGTAAGATTGGAGCCATCAACAATGTCTTCGGTGGTGGTAATGCCGCTCCTGTCCAGGGCGATACTCAGGTCAATATCGGTACTGCAGTAGGCGAGGATGTCTATCTTGTCAAGGCTTTCAAGACCGGTGACACCCTTCCTGAGAACTGCTATACCAAGAATGGCAACAACTACGAGACTGCGATAGGAACTGCCGTAGAGGGCATAACTTACTACAGGAAGTATCCCGTTGTTGGTGTCGACATCCGTGGCAATGTCTATGGCGGTGGTAACAATGCCGAGGTGACAGGTAATACCAATGTGAACATCGGCAAGAAGGCAGAATAGGCGAATATGAACGATAGACAACCGCCGTAAGGGTTTCCCTGCGGCGGTTGTTGTTTAGTGGCGGTGGAAAAAGAGGAAGTTCATGAGGAGTCCGAAGACGGCGCCGAGGAGGACGCCGAGGGAATTGGCGGCGAAGTCGAGCCAGTCGCCACTGCGGTGGCCGCCGGTGCAGTAGGCCTGCAGGAGTTCGAGGAGTCCGCTCATGAGGATGGGCAGCAAGAAGGCATAGAAGAACAGCTTCTCGTAGTCGAGACGACTGTGGCGGCGGAGGTATTCGAACCAGATGACAGAGCAGGTGCCTCCATACATGACGAGGTGTGTCCATTTGTCGATGAATGCCACGTCATCGAATGGTGTCTCCGGGAAGATGGGTGTGAGTGAGAGTATCCAGATGAGTGCGATGCAGCACCAAGAAAGTGGATATCTTTTGGAACTGATATACCAGACGGCAGAGGGCTATATTGTCTATGACCGTTTCTTTGCCGTCTGGTTGAAGAGGTTGTAAATAGATTACCGTGGTAAGCGGCTGACCCTTGATGGGTGTCTATCGAGCCGCCTTCATCGCTGCCGCCATGCCATTCATCGGATGCTTTCTTGTAGCTCTGAATCTGCTCATCGGTAGCACGTTCCAGGTAGAACTCGATACCATCTTGGTTATAAGTTAGCGTATAGCCGCTGAAGTGCAATTCTTCGTCGCTGTCCTTTTCGTCATAATCCACTTTTATCTTACCTTCTTCGTCGATGGTGTACGTGAATCCCGTTTCGTAGCGGTTAATAGCGGAATAGATCATTTCACCCTCCCTCATGACATTGAGCTCTTTCCAACCGTAGCCGTCGGCATCGAAATGGAAAATCAGGGTGAGCATATCTGCGTCATCGGGAATGACGATGCCTGAACTGGGATCTGCCTCAAGACCGCTTACAGGCAGTTCCAAAATCCACTCACCAACGAGTTTTTGTTTAAGTATAAAAGCCGTTGTGGCATTGTCTTCCTTGGCACAGCTGCTCATCGCCAAGATGGCGATGAACAGCATGGCATATATCTTCATCTGTTTCATATTTGTATTATTTAATAATCACTTTCTTACCATTCTTAAGGGGCAGCACCATGACGGGCACTCTGTAGCAGGTAGGCACGGAAGGGCAGAATCCTACCCTCCGTCTTGGCCGTGGTCACGGGGTGCCACTTGCCATCGCTCTGCAGGATGTAGGCTCCCAGGTCGGCAGCCTCTTTGTTGCTGATGGCCTTGAGTGTGCCGCGAATGCTGTAGCCTGGCACGTCGTCCTGCTCCATGCGTATGCCTGTGCTTGCCGGAACGGGCTGGGGTGCACCGTACTTGTAGGAATCAAGTGTGATATGATCTACCTGACCCTGTGCCTGCTTGCCATCTACGACAACCAGATAGAGATGAAGCGCCTCCATGTTGCTGCTGGTCACCTCTTCAAACACGAGCTTGTTGGCATCGCGCTTGCTCAGCTGATAGGCAACAGCACCGGCAGGAAGTACCATGGAGTAGGGCAGACAGACGGTGTAAGGCACCTTCGAGACAGCCAGTTTGCGGGTGTTTGCTATCTGATTAGCCTCAAAAGCGTAGGGCACCAGATAGTCGAGTGAATCAATCAGGTGGAACTTCTCCGTTTTGAACTGACCGCCTTTATCTACAATGACATTGGTCTCACCGATGTTATCGTAAGCGGCAGGCATATATACCAG
>ONKX01000069.1 GCA_900318555.1 uncultured Prevotellaceae bacterium
TCGTTCATTGCTGTACTCTTTGCGTGCAAAGGTACATACAATATTTGAAATATCAGACTTCTAAGCTAAATTTTCAACACAGGGTTTTGCAAGTGACCCCGGAAGCCCTAAGAAAAAAAAGAATCGCTAAGTGTTGAACTTAGCGATCTTTTTGTTGGGGTACCCGGACTCGAACCAGGAAAGGCAGGACCAGAATCTGCAGTGTTACCATTACACCATACCCCAAAAATGTAGTGCATTTCTCGAAATGCGGGTGCAAAGGTACAGCTTTTTCTGAAACTAGCAAAATTTTTAGCCACTTTTTTATAAAAAAACGCAAAATTTTCATGTTTCTGCGGTTTTTTCAATTATATGATGTAACTTTGTACCATCAAATACACATTAATATAATAAATGGAACAAACGACTCAATTAGTAGAAACAATTAAAAAAGGAATACAAGAGAAAAAAGGTCAGCGCATCGTCGTTGCCGACCTGCAAGGTATCGAAGGTGCCATTTGCAGATATTTCGTAATTTGTCAGGGCAATTCACCGTCGCAGGTGGAGGCCATTACCGAGTCGGTAGGCGACATGGCCCGCGAACAGTTGGGCGAGAAGCCTTCGACGGTGGTGGGTTTGGAGAATGCCCAGTGGGTGGCTATGGACTATGGCGACGTGCTGGTACACATCTTTGTGCCCGACATGCGCGAATTCTACGATTTGGAACACCTTTGGGACGATGCGGAATTAGTCCAGATTCCGGATTTGGATTGAGAAGTTAAAGAAGTTAAGAAGTAAAAGAAGTTAATGGAACAGCAGAATAGACAAAACAATAAGCCCCAGATGAATATGCCGCGATTCAACATGAATTGGATCTACGGCCTTGTCATTATCGCGCTAGTGATGCTCTACTTTACGCAGGGCAGCGAAAAATCGAGCGTCAGGACTGAGACAAGCTACTCGGACTTCAAGACGATGGTCATGAAGGGGTACGCGGAGAAGATTGTGGTCAACAAGTACGAGAACACCCTGCAGATGTACGTCAAGCCGGAACACATCCGTGACGTTTTCCATCAGGGTGTCGACAAGACGGGCAAGGACCCCAGCGTCATGGTGGCCATCGGTTCCGTGGACCAGGTGGAGCAGTTTATCAATCAGGCTCGCGAGGAACAGAAGTTCAGCGGTAAGTTTGCCTACGACAACTCGAAGGAGAACGAGTTCTTCAGTTCGCTGCTGATGAACATCCTGTTCTTCGGCGGCATCATCCTCGTCTGGATGTTCTTGATGAGACGCATGGGCGGTGGTGCCGGTGCCGGAATGGGCGGTGGCATCTTCAGCGTGGGCAAGTCGAAGGCTCAAATGTATGAAAAGGGCGGCGACCTGGGCATCACGTTCAAGGATGTTGCCGGACAGGCTGGTGCCAAGCAGGAGATGCAGGAGATTGTGGATTTCCTGAAGAATCCGCAGAAATATACCGACCTTGGCGGTAAGATTCCCAAGGGAGCATTGCTCGTAGGTCCTCCGGGAACGGGTAAGACGCTGTTGGCGAAGGCCGTTGCCGGCGAGGCTGGTGTGCCGTTCTTCTCGATGTCGGGTTCCGATTTCGTCGAGATGTTCGTCGGTGTGGGTGCTTCGCGCGTTCGCGACCTTTTTGAGAAAGCCAAGACGAAGGCGCCGTGCATCATCTTCATCGACGAGATTGACGCCGTGGGCCGTGCGCGTTCGAAGAATCCAGCGATGGGTGGTAACGACGAGCGCGAGAACACACTGAACGCCCTGTTGACGGAGATGGACGGTTTTGGCACGAACAGCGGTATCATCACGCTGGCAGCTACGAACCGTGCCGACATGCTCGACTCTGCCCTGTTGCGTGCGGGACGTTTCGACCGTCAGATACACGTTGACCTGCCCGACCTGAACGAGCGCAAGGAAGTATTCATGGTACACCTGAAGCCGCTGAAGCTCGACGAGAGCGTCGATGTCGATTTCCTCGCGCGTCAGACGCCAGGATTCTCGGGTGCCGACATTGCCAATGTATGTAACGAGGCCGCCCTGATTGCCGCCCGTTTCAATCGTGAGAAGGTGGGCAAGCAGGACTTCCTTGATGCCGTTGACCGCATTATCGGAGGTCTGGAGAAGAAGACGAAGGTGATGACGGAGGCTGAGAAGAAGTCGATAGCCATTCACGAGGCCGGTCATGCCACTATTTCGTGGTTTACGGAGTTTGCCAATCCACTGGTGAAGGTGAGTATCGTACCTCGCGGACGAGCTCTGGGTGCTGCGTGGTATCTGCCCGAGGAGCGCGTGTTGCAAACCAAGGAAGCCATGCTCGACGAGATGTGTTCGCTGCTTGGTGGCCGTGCTGCGGAAGAGCTGTTCATCGGCCAGATTTCGACGGGTGCCATGAACGACCTTGAGCGCACCACGAAGCAGGCTTACGGTATGGTGGCCTATGCAGGTATGTCGGACAAGCTGCCCAACGTGTGCTATTATAACCAGCAGGAATACACGTTCCAGAAACCTTATTCAGAGACTACCGCCAAACTGATGGACGAAGAGGTGCTGAAGATGGTGAACGAGCAGTACGAGCGTGCGAAGCAGATACTGACGGAGCACAAAGACGGTCACGCCCAGCTGGCGCAATTACTGGTAGAACGCGAGGTTATCTTCGCCGACGACGTAGAGAAGATTTTCGGCAAGCGTCCCTGGACCAGCCGTGCGGAGGAACTTATCGAAGCCCAGCAGCGTGCCGAGGCCGAGGCAATGGCCGAGCGTCGTGCCAAGGAACTCGAGGCAAAGGGACTCGAGGCCAAGGCGAATGGCGAATCGGACGATACGAATCAGTCGGATAGCGCGGAAGCTACGGAGAATAACGAAACTAATAACTAAAGCGATATGAAGAATCTAATCATTCGAACCATCACAGGCGTCATCTTCGTCGCTGCCATCGTGGCGTCGTTCCTGCGTCCTGATGCGATGGTGCTGTTGTTTAGCATTGTGACAGGACTGACCATTTGGGAGTTTACCGGACTGGTGAACGAACGCGAGAACGTCACCGTCAACCGCTTCATCTCTACGGTTGCCGGCGTGTACTTTTTCTACGCGATGACGTATTTCTGCAGCGATGTCTACGGCGGCATTGCCAAGAGTGTGGTGTTCATCCCCTATCTGGTGACCATCATCTACCTGCTGATATCGGAACTCTATCTCCGGCACAACGACCCCATAGAGGACTGGGCATACACCATGCTCGCACAGATGTATATCGCCCTACCCTTCTCACTGCTCAACGTACTGGCGTTTACGGCAACACCCAACGGGGAAATCACGTTTAACACACTGTTGCCACTGAGTGTCTTCGTATTCCTGTGGGTCAACGACACCGGTGCATACTGTGTCGGTTCGCTGTTGGGACGTCACAAACTGTTCCCCCGCATCTCTCCGGGAAAATCGTGGGAGGGAAGCATCGGTGGCGCCATCTTCGTGCTGGCTGCCGCTTGGGCCATCAGCACATATCTCGACGGTGAGATGCTGACACTGTGGGCTTGGCTCGGACTGGGCCTTGTCGTCGTTATCTTCGGCACGTGGGGCGACTTGGTGGAGAGTCTCTTCAAGCGCACCTTAGGCATCAAGGACAGCGGCAACATTCTGCCTGGACACGGCGGCATGCTCGACCGTTTCGACTCGTCGCTGTTGGCCATTCCCGCTGCCGTCGTCTATTTGTACACATTATCCCTATTTTAATAAATTACACAAATTCTAACAATGACAATGAAGAAACTACTGACCATCATTATGTTGAGTTTATTGGCATGTCACGTACACGCCAACGACCCCGTCAAGCAGTACGGAAAACTGCAAGTAAAAGGTGCCCAGCTCTGCGACCAAAAGGGCAATCCTGTCATTCTGCGTGGTGTCAGTCTGGGTTGGCACAACCTGTGGCCGCGCTTCTATAACAAGGGGGCCGTGGAGACGCTGAAGAACGACTGGCACTGTAGTGTCATCCGTGCGGCTATCGGACAGCATATCGAGGATAACTTCCAGGAGAACCCCGAGTTCGCCATGCAGTGTCTGACGCCCGTCGTCGAAGCCGCCATCAAGCAGAACATCTACGTCATCATCGACTGGCATTCGCACAAGCTGATGACGGAAGAGGCCAAGCAGTTTTTTGGCGAGATGGCCCGCAAATACGGCAAGTATCCGCACATTATCTATGAAATCTACAACGAGCCCATCGAGGATACATGGACAGACCTGAAGAAATACGCCCAAGAGGTCATTGGCGAAATCCGTAAATACGACAAGGACAACGTCGTACTCGTGGGCTGTCCCCACTGGGATCAGGATATCCATCTGGTTGCCGAGAGTCCGTTGGAGGGTCTGACAAACGTCATGTACACCGTGCATTTCTATGCTGCTACGCATGGTGACGACCTGCGCCAGCGCACAGAAGGAGCTGCCAAACGAGGTATCCCCATCTTCATTTCCGAAAGCGGTGCTACTGAAGCTTCTGGCGATGGTAAAATCGATGAGGAGAGCGAGGAAGAATGGATCAAGATGTGCGAACGTCTGGGCATTAGTTGGGTATGCTGGAGCATCAGCGACAAGAACGAGTCGTGCTCGATGCTGCTGCCTCGTGCAACCGCTACTGGTCCTTGGCCCGATGACGTCATCAAGAGATACGGAAAATTGGTGAAAGGACTGCTGGAGAAATACAATACGAAGTAAGATGTTTGATGTAAGATGTAAGAGGTTATGACAAAGGAACAAGAACAGCTGGTAACAGCGAATATGGGCTATGTGATTACGCTGGCCCGACAGTATAAGAGCGACGCGCTGAGCACTGACGACCTCATTAGCGAAGGAAGTATCGGACTTATGAAAGCCGCCACAAAATTCGCCCCTGCTCGCGGCAAGGCCTTTGTCACCTTTGCCGCACCCTACATCCGTCGCAGCATCGAGAAAGCCATCAGCCGTTTGGAGGCCTCCGTAGATGTCCGTTCGACGGACGAGTCGCTGCCCGTCGGTAGTCGTAACAACTACACCTTGCTCAACGTGCTTGAAGACAAGAATGCCGAGAAAGCCGATGCCATCGTAGAGGAAGACACACTTAACGACGACCTCATAGCCTGCATCGACGTGCTCAACGACCGCGAGCGCGAGGTGGTCAGTCGCTACTACGGATTGAAGGGCTGGCGTCAGACGATGGCAGAAATCGGCGAGGACATGGACCTGAAACGCGAGCGCGTCCGTCAGGAGCGCGACAAAGCCGTGCGTAAGTTGCGTAAAGCTGCGAAAAGCAAGGTGGATGAGGTGATAGGTAAGATGTAAGGAGTAAGATGTAAGATGAAAAAGGCAATACTCTTTTTACTATTCATTTTTCACTTATCACTTATCACTTCTGACGCAAAAGTCGTCAAGGTGTTAGCCATTGGCAACAGCTTTTCGCAGGATGCCATTGAGCAATACCTCTATGAACTGGCGCGTGCACAAGGCGACTCGCTGGTTATCGGGAATGCCTATATCGGCGGTTGTTCCATCGACCGCCATTATACCAATCTCGTGAAGGACAGCGCCCTCTACGCCTATCGGAAGGTCGTAGGCGGTGTGCGTTCGGAGCACAAGAAATGGACACTGAAACAAATCATCCGCGACGAACAGTGGGACATCATCTCCCTGCAACAGGCCAGCCAACTGTCGGGCGTTTTTGATAGTTACAAAAACCTTCCCACCTTCAAGCGCCTCGTCGAAAGCTACGTCACCAACTTCCACGTGGAATTCGTGTGGCACATGACGTGGGCATACGCCGAGGATTTCAAATCATCACGCTTCCAGCCCTACGACTACAAGCAGCGCCAGATGTACAGCGACATTGTCAGTACCATGCTGAGCGTGATGCCCGCAATAGGCAATCCGCGCATCGTACCTACTGGCACAGCCGTCCAATTGGTGCGCTACCGCCTGGGGGACATCCTCAATCGCGACGGGATGCATTTGTCATATACCTTAGGGCGCTATACGGCAGCCTGCACGTGGTGTGAGTTCCTGACAGGCCGCATCGTCGACGGCAATTCCTACTATCCTGCGACCATCAACGAGACAGAGGCCCAGATCTGTCAAGAAGAAGCCCACGAAGCGGTGTTTATGTCGCAACGTGGGCGTTTTGCGGTGTTCTGATTCCGTTACTTATAAGTTCCACTTCAGGGCAACGGTAGGATTGACGAAGAACGTCTTATCGTTGTAGTAGTTTACAATAAAGTTGTTGCTGATTTCAATTTCGGTACCAACAGACAAGTGTTTGTTGACGTTATACCACAACTGAGGCTCGGTCAGCAATACCAGCATACCATGTCCCTGCTTTTCACCATAGTTGGCTCCCTTCTCGCCACGCCACAAATCGATGAATCCCGAGAAGGTCATCTTGTTGTCCAGGAAGTTCAAGCCCCACACACCCGTCAGCTGAAAGCTAGGGTATGAGTGCGTGCCGTCGTAACTCTTTATGAACTGCTTGTAGAGCGCCTGTACCGACCAAGTTTTCGAGAAATCGGCATTATGCCCGTTATAGGCCAAGCCCAATAGTCCGGCCTGCTGATAACTACCACAACCATTAGGGACATCAGCATGCCACAGGCCACCGTCATACTCGACATGGGCAGCCAGAGGCGATTCCTTGCCCAGTTTAAGCTCGCGCGAGATCTCGGTATAGATGCTACGTGTCACCTTACTTGTCAGGTCAAGGTCGAAGAAGTAGTACCACGAACCCCAATCGTCAGCTTTGAACTGTTCTACGGTTACAGTTACTTTCTGTCGGTCAGACTCCTCATCGCTATAGATGTTGCGACCGAAGTCGTAATGCAACTGAATGTTCTGTGCTTGTGCCGTGAAGGCTGCCATAGCCGCCAGCACCAAAAAGAATACTTTTCTCATAACGTTTATTTTTTTAACCATTATTATTGTTACAGATAGTGCGCAATGTACTTCAGCAGGAATACTACTCCTAATACATACATGAAAACAGAGAGTTGCTTACCTTCGCCCGTACATACCTTAATTAATATATACGACAGCAGACCCAGCACGATACCTTCGGAGATGCTGGCTGTGAGGGGCATCATCAGTATGGTCACAAAACACGGCACACCAGTGCGGAAGCGCATGAAGTCGATGTGCAGCACGGGGTGCATCATCACGACACCCACCAGAAACAGCGCACTGGTTGTCGCTGCCGACGGAATCATCAGGAACAGGGGCGAGAAGAACAACGACACAAGGAACAACATGGCTACGGTGAACGCCGTCAGACCCGTACGGCCACCCTCCATGACACCCGTCGTGCTTTCAACATAGGTGGTTACTGTCGACGTACCGCAGAGCGCACCTACCGACGTTGCTACAGCGTCAGCCATCAAGGCCTTGTTCATATTATGCAGCTTGCCGTTCTCGTCCATCATCTTCGCACCCATAGCTGTACCTATCAGCGTGCCGATAGTGTCGAATATATCCATGAACAACAGGGTCAGCATCGCGATGATATAATCGATGTCGAGCATCATAAACCGCGAGAAGTCAATCTGGAAAGCAACAGGTTCTATCGACGACGGCATACTGATGAGCGTGAAATGTTCAGGCATATTAGTAACACCAAAGGGAATGCCGACGATGGTCATCAGCAAAATGGTGTAGAGCAACGCGCCACGAATCTTCAGCGCCAACAATGTAGCACCTACAATAATGCCAGCCATGGCAATGAGGGATGTGGCGTTCCAAGGTCCCAAAGCGGTCATCGTAGCATCACTGGACACGATGATGCCGCCATGTTGCAAGCCAAGGTAGGCAATGAACAATCCGATACCCACGGACAGGGAATTGCGCATGTCCAACGGGATAGCATGTACGATACTCTCGCGAACTTTGAAAATGGTCAGCAAGATGAATACCAAGCCCTCTACAAGTACGATTGCCAGAGCCTGTTGCCACGTATAGCCCATCGAGATGACCAGTGTGTATGCAAAAAACGCATTCAGGCCCATTCCTGAAGCCTGCGCAAAAGGCAGCTTGGCATAGACGGCCATAATCAGCGTGCCTACAACGGCCGCAATGACAGTGGCTGAGAAGACAGCGCCCTTGTCCATGCCAGCGTCGCTGAGCATCAGGGGGTTCACGGCCAGAATGTACGACATGGTCAGGAATGTTGTCAGTCCTGCCAACACCTCAACCTTCACGGAGTGTTTGGCCGGATCAAATCCAAAGATTGATAAGATACTTGACATCATTGATAAATTAGTTTATTGTTTTTTGTCTCTCAACAGTCTAATCATGGTCCTTGCGGCCTCGTCGGGGGCATGACTCTCACCCAGGCGCTGATGCACCTCGGCGTAGTCATCCAGCATCTGCAGACGATTCGCGCCACCAGGTAATATGGCCTCCAGCTCACGACGGATGTTGTCGACGCTGAATGTCTCGGCCACCAGTTCCTTCACCACTTCGCGGTCGGCAATCAGATTCACCAACGACACGTATTTCACGCTGAGCACGTGGCGTTTCAGAAAACCGATGAGTTGTGGCAACGGCGTTTTATAGCACACCACCTGCGGCACGCGGAACATACAAGTCTCGAGGGTCGCCGTGCCGCTAGTTACCAGTGCCGCTGTGGCCTTTGCTAACAATGGGAACGTCTCGTCCGTAACGAGGCGCACACGACTGCCCGTCAGGAATTGCCCGTAATATTCGCGTTCTATCGACGGAGCTCCGGCCAACACAAGGTCGTACTGATCCGTAAGGTGCCGCGTGGCCTCGATCATCGCCGGCAGGTTGTCCTTAATCTCCTGCTTCCGCGACCCCGCCAGCAGTGCGATGACAGGAGACCCCTCCAACCTCCCCTGCTTAGGGGAGGCTCCGGATTCTCCCCCTGAGCAGGGGGAGCTAGAGGGGGTCTTCAGAAACTCCCTCACTTCGTGCGCTGTCGGATTGCCTACATAATGGATGGGATAGTGGTGCTTCCGTTCGAAGAACTCCACCTCAAACGGCAATATCGAGAACAACTCGTCCACGTCGCGCTTGATGTTCTTGATGCGATACTCCTTCCACGCCCAGATTTTCGGCGAGATATAGTAGTACACCTTCGGCGATGGCTGATGGCTGAGAGCTGAAGGCTGATTGCGAAGGCTGTGGACGTATTTCGCTATCTTCAGGTTGAAACCAGGATAGTCGACGAGAATAACCACATCGGGATTCCACTGGGCAATGTCCTGCTTACACATCTCCATATTTCGCAGGATGGTGCGCAGGTGCAACAGCACGGGAACGAAACCCATGTAAGCCAGTTCGCGGTAGTGCTTCACCATCGTGCCGCCCACTGCGGCCATCAGGTCGCCGCCGAAAAAGCGGAACTCCGCCTCCCCGTCCTGCGCCTTCAGCGACTGCATCAAGTGCGATGCGTGCAAATCGCCACTGGCCTCACCGACTATCAGGTAATATTTCATTGAACGTTGAACATTATATCTTCTCCAACTCACGCAACTCCGCCATCGCCTCGTACGCCGTGACGTCGATCTCCGTGGGCGTGACGGCCACATAGCCGTTATCCAGCGCCCAACGGTCGGTGTCCGTGGCCTCGGGCTCGTCATTCCGGTAGTGACCCACCATCCACCAGTAATCGTAGCCCCGAGGATGGTGACAGCGCGACACCTCGCTGCCCCACGTTCCTCGCGACATCCGACAAACCTTCACCCCCTTGTAGGGCTGAGGGCTGAGGACTGAGGGCTGGGATTCCAACTTCGGGAAATTCACGTTCAGACACACGCCGGGAGCCAGTCCTTCACGCAACACCCATTCAGTTATCTGCTTCACATACGGCCGCAATGGTTCGAAGTCGGCATCTTCGTCGTGATCGCACAACGAATAGGCCACCGAGGGGATATACTTCATGCACCCCTCCATTACCACACCCATCGTGCCGCTATAGTGCGTGTTTACCGAGGCATTGTCGCCATGATTGATACCGCCCAGCACCAGATCCGGCTTCCGTTCGCACAACTCCGCCAGCGCCAGTTTCACACAGTCCGTCGGCGTGCCGTTACACGACCACACCTCGACGCCCGGCTCCTGCCGGCGTAGCGTCAGCCTCAATGGCGTCGTTGCCGAAAAGGCGCACGACATACCGCTCCGTGCACCATCCGGCGCACATACCAGCACGTCACCCAGGTCACGAACCATGTCCACCAGCTGGTTGATGCCCTTGGCCTCCCAGCCGTCGTCGTTCGATATCAATATCAATGGTCTTTGCTCGTCTATCATACTTTTTTTCTACGTTTTAGCCTACAAAGGTACGAATAAGCGAGCAAAGAGCCAAAAGAAAACTTACTTTTCTTTTGTTCTTTCGAGCGAAGTTATTTCCTTTGTACTCGAATTTAAGTGTTTTTTATAACTGAGAATGGGAAGAGAATCGAATGATTTTCCCGTTTTTAATATATACGCCCTTGGCTGGCTTGCCGTTGACGCGACGACCCTGGAGGTCGTAGTAAGGAGAGTCTTGTTCGCAGTTCACAGTACGGATGGCGTCAATGGCCGTTACGCCCTGAGGGGTTACGGTGGTACCCATCTTAACGGTGACATCCAACAGGAAATCGCCTAAATAGAATTTGGCATAGTCGGGATATACCATGATGCGTACGTCCTTCTGTACGTCCACTTGGTATAAGACCTCATCCAAGCACAATCCAATCAGTTCGATAACCTGCCCCGGCGGTATGGCGTCATACGACATACCCGGAACAGCCTCTGCCCCTTCCATACTTGACGCCATGACTAAGTTGTAAGGCCTCTGCCATGTACGCATGTCGTTGTTCTTAACATAGAACACTGCATCGAGGGTCTTACTGTCCGGATATTCTATCTTGTAGTCCACCATCTGAAGGTCGTAGAAGTGCGGACTGTTCTTCACGTTGACTAATGTGTCGCTAAGGCTTACCAACCCTAAAAAGTCCACCAAATCGACCTCTATGTCCCCTTGACAGGGTACTGTCATGGGATAGCGCAAGGTGGTGCGCTCCCCGGGATATAGTTCGGTGGGACGCATGGTCGTCTTGATGTCCAGTGCCGACAGGAACTGTCCTTTGTTCGTCTTGCCAATTTTGAGTTTGGTGACCGTGCTGACCTCCTGTTCCCCTTGATTCTCTACGACGACCACCAGCGTGTTTTGCTCCAAGGGTGTCGGTTCGGTTTCATAGTAGATATCGGTGATTTTCAGTTTCATGGTGGGACGAACGGTAGCTTTCGCATCCTTTACATCCACATGGAAACACTGTCCCAGCGCACCGAAAGCCTGCCATGTTCCCGTGGCATCGCCAGCCTCGCGGGCTATCGGGTACAGCATGTAGCTACCGTCTGCCAGCGACAACTTTTTAGTATTGAATATTTGACCGGAAATGAAACCATTGAGACACTTGGTTGTTGTATCATTCTGCAATACGGGTATGCAAGTGCCGTCATCATTTCTGATGCCTAAGCCCATGTAATAGGACGTTTCCTCCAGGTTGAAATCGGTATATGCCGCCTGATAAACCATGGTGGTGTCAAGGCTTATCAGTTCATTGTAGATGGTCAGTCGCTTGACGATTTCCGGCACTTCCACCTCTTTGCCTGTGCTTTTCTCCACACCGAGGATAATCTGCTGGTCGAGGGCAAAGCCAAGGTCTGTGCTGCTGGCAGATCCCACGCTGGTGTTGTCGTTAGGATTCAGCACGTTGATGGCAAAGTAACCGTCGTTTTTCCCTGCCCATCCCCAGTTGACGTGGAACATGCCACTTCCGTCGTAACCGTCTATGACAAACTCGTGACCGCCGCTGGAGCTTTGTCCACCGAAAAGCACAGGGCGTTGGTGGTTAAGCTCGTTCCATATCAGCTCTTTCCATCCGTCAATGGTATAATAGGCACGGGTGGCGCAGTGGATGCCCTGCGAGTAGCCGAAGTAACGGCGCAGGGCATTGGCAATGAACTCATGTTGTGTACCTGACGCTTCTGGAGAATAGGTCATCTTGACGGCCTGTCCGCAGTAGCGCATCAGTTCGGCAACGGCCATGCGCTGTGCCTCGGTACCAGGCTGTCCGTCCGTGTAGCTGGGGAGCATCTGGTCCCACTTGAGCGTGGTTGGGGGCAGTTCAGCCAACGTACAGGACTCATACGTATTTTTATCGTCGGCATATTGGAAGGTATAGGATGGTATCGTGGTAGTGGCATCCTGCGGCCAGCGATGGTAATACATGACCTGAGCCATTGCTGTAGCCACACAGCCCGTGGCACTGTGCTTGCCTTTCCAACTGGGTTTCTCCTCGCCGTCATAGACGGGTGTCATCAGGTCGTAGGGTGCCACTTGATACCAGGTGGTCTGGAGCAACGGCATTATGGGAGCCAGCTGTATTCCTTCGGACATCTGCGGGGCTGTATAGCTTTTGTTCAGACGGCAGATGTCGTCGGCATAACTCTGAAGCCATGAGCGCATATTGTCGGGCATGCAGTTTGCATCGATACTTCCCGTCAGACTATAGCCCAGTATGGGTATGGTACGGTCGTCGCCCGAGGCAATGACATAGCCACCACCTTCTATATTGAAGGCATAGAGCAACTGCGATCCTGTTTCGGCTTGCTGCATATTGAGGGGCAACTGTGCGCGTCGCATCGCCGTTGTGCTGCCTTGACGTTGTTGCATGAAGGCACATGCCTTTTTCATTGCCTCTTGCTGGCTGACTTCTGTTGCGAACAGGGTTGTTCCTGTAACAACAAACATGAATAATGTAACAATTCTTTTCATCGATTATATGCAGTATTAAGTCGTTACACGCAGTCCATACCCGTTACACAGAAAACGCTGTCCTAATATTCATCCTCGTTGAAAACTTGGTTAGCGAGATTTCTATACTGATTTTCAATTAGTTGCATCATAATTAACTATTTTTAGCCAAATAAACCGCGCGGTCTG
>ONKX01000011.1 GCA_900318555.1 uncultured Prevotellaceae bacterium
GGCTCCAAGCTATATAGTCTTGGTAGGGGCTTATCTTTTTCTATTGGCTCTTCACGCTTAGGGAACATTTTTTCAAGTTCTGTCCTTTTTATCCGTGTCAGTCTTTCCCCTATATTTAAATAAGGTATAGCCCCTTTCTTTATCAGACGGTAAATCGTGTCTCGCCCGATGGAGTACATGGCTACAGCTTCCGCTACAGAGATATATTCTCGTGCATCAGGAACTTTTTGGGCAATTTGTTTGAATTGCTCAGCCTTCTTGGCTGCTGCCTTTTTCTGCTTATAAGCCATGTCAATGCAGTGCTTAGAGCAATACTTAGACTCGAGCGTCTTTGCAATGAAGGTTGCTCCGCACATTTCGCATTTCCGTTTAATCTGAAATTTTAAAGCTGGCATATTTTCGTCCTTTTAATATGTATTAATCCGTATAAGTATTTTTAAGTTGCATCTCATCGCCAATTAAGTCGTGTCGCAAATATGACGCAAAATTACGGTAAAAATCCGAAAATAGCAAGAAATGAAACAAAGTTTAACAATAACAAAAAGTGGTGTAACCACTTGGATTACACCACTTTCTTATGATGTTGCTTATCTATTCTTACTTCACCTCCTCGAAGTCGGCGTCCTGGATGTTGTCATCCTTCGGAGCCTGCTGCTGAGAACCGCCAGCTTGCTGGTTGTAGAAGGGACCCTGCTGTTGCTGGTCAGCACCTGGCTGAGGACCAGCCTGAGCGCCAGCACCCTGATACATCTGCTGAGAGGCAGTCTGCCAAGCGGCATTGAGGGCGTTGATGGCGTTGTCGATAGCAGTGACGTCACCACTCTTGTGGGCATCCTTCAGTTGCTGGAGAGCCTGTTCGATAGCGGGCTTGTGCTCAGCGGGAATCTTGTCGCCAATCTCGTTCAGCTGATTCTCCGTCTGGAAAATCATCGAGTCAGCCTGATTCAGCTTATCTACGCGCTCGCGCTCCTTCTTATCGTTCTCGGCATTCTGCTCAGCCTCGGCCTTCATGCGGTTGATCTCGTCCTGAGAGAGACCAGACGAAGCCTCGATGCGGATGGCCTGTTCCTTACCAGTAGCCTTATCCTTGGCAGAAACCTTGAGGATACCGTTGGCGTCGATGTCGAAGGTTACCTCGATCTGAGGAATACCACGACGGGCAGGAGCAATACCAGTGAGGTTGAACTGACCGATAGACTTGTTCTGAGCAGCCATCGGACGCTCACCCTGCAGAACGTGGATGGTTACCTCTGTCTGGTTGTCAGCGGCAGTAGAGAATGTCTCGCTCTTCTTGCAAGGAATGGTTGTGTTAGCCTCGATGAGCTTGGTCATCACACCACCCATAGTCTCGATACCCAGTGTCAGCGGAGTAACGTCGAGCAGTACGATGTCGCCTACGCCACCTTCCTTGTTCAGAATAGCACCCTGGATACAAGCACCAACGGCTACCACCTCGTCAGGATTGACACCCTTTGAAGGCTCCTTGCCGAAATAGTTCTTAACGAGGGTCTGCACGGCAGGAATACGGCTCGAACCACCTACGAGGATAACCTCGTCGATATCAGAGGTAGAGAGGTGGGCATCAGCAATAGCCTTCTGACAGGGAGCCAGACAAGCCTGGATGAGCTCGTGAGCCAGCTGCTCGAACTTAGCACGTGTCAAGGTCTTTACCAAGTGCTTGGGTACACCGCCTACAGGCATGATGTACGGCAGGTTAATCTCAGTAGAAGTAGAAGAAGACAGCTCGATCTTAGCTTTCTCGGCAGCCTCCTTCAGACGCTGCATAGCCATCGGATCAGCCTTCAGGTCAGCACCTTCGTCATTCTTGAACTCCTGTACCAGCCAGTCGATGATTACCTGGTCGAAGTCATCACCACCGAGGTGAGTATCACCATTGGTTGAGAGCACCTCGAACACACCACCACCGAACTCGAGGATAGAGATATCGAACGTACCACCACCGAGGTCGAACACGGCAATCTTCATGTCCTTGTTGGCCTTATCCACACCATATGCCAGAGCGGCAGCCGTAGGCTCGTTCACGATACGCTTCACATTGAGACCAGCAATCTGACCAGCCTCCTTGGTAGCCTGACGCTGAGAGTCGGAGAAGTAGGCAGGAACAGTGATCACTGCATCTGTCACCTCCTGGCCGAGGTAATCCTCAGCAGTCTTCTTCATCTTCTGCAGCACCATAGCCGAGATCTCCTGCGGCGTGTACTTACGACCATTGATGTCGACACGGGGATAACCACCCTCGTTGACAACAGTATAAGGTACACGGGCAATCTCTTTCTCGGTCTGCTGCCAGTTCTCACCCATAAAGCGCTTGATAGAATAAACGGTGTTCTTGGGGTTGGTGATGGCCTGACGCTTGGCAGGGTCACCGATCTTACGCTCACCATTCTCAACAAAACCAACGACTGAAGGTGTTGTACGCTTACCCTCACTGTTGGCGATTACTACTGGCTCGTTACCTTCGAAAACGGCAACGCAGCTGTTGGTAGTTCCTAAGTCAATTCCAATAATCTTTCCCATAATTCTTATATTTTTTAATTAATAATTGCATGATTTGACACTGACAAAATAGCAAAGTGCGTGCCAAAATAAAAAAAAATGAAGAATATAATGACATTTTGGCATATTTTTATTTGGTATTTTGCTCGTTTATTCGTAACTTTGTCGGCAGAATTACGATAAATGACAAAATACATCATGATGAAAAGAATGATTTTGTTGGCAGGAGTGGCGTTCGCCATGACTACCGCGAAGGCTCAGAGCAATGACTACATTGTGAAGACAAAGAACGTGAAGAAGACAGAGGCTGCTGTTGCAATCACAGCAGACAACGTTGTCGCTGAAGAGGCAGAGCCCAAGGATTTCATGGGTAAGAACTTCCGCTACTACAGCATGTGTGACTGGAAAGACGGTATGCGTTTCATGGTGATACCAGAGAAGTACGACCTGCTGGTAGGCACCTTCCGCGACATGGTTACGAACAAAGAAGTGAGCAGTGGCGCCCTACGCCATCATATTATGGTTTATAGGGGCCACGAGGATATGCCAAACGGTCGTGTCCATGTTAATTTCTTCTGCGAGACGAACAACAAGAGCTACTACTACGAGTTGCCCAGCGGCACGTTCGACGACTACTGCTACGGTAAGATGGGTGTCCCCACCCTCGCCTATCTGGGTGATGTCGACAAGGCCCGCGAGTTGTTGATGGACCAGCCGCTGATTACGCGTACCCAGTTCTTCCGCATTGATACGGATTACGATGGTGACGGCTATCAGGAAGTGAAATATCCGAAGAACAGGCTGGTGACGGTGAAGGCCATCGGTGTCGGCACGCGTTCGTTCCCCGTCAAGATTATTGTCGAGGACGAAAATGGTGACCAGTTCTATCAGAACGTGGCTATGTCGAAAACCAACTGCGGTATGCGCGACGACGAGTTTGATGTTGACAATGCCAAATACTTGTTTGAAGGCTCGTTTGAGTTTACTGGTGCCGAGATGGAAGTGTCAAAGGACATCAAGAGTTACCTGAACAAGACCATTCACAACAAGTTTGCCACCGCCATGAGCAGTAAGGGTGCCGGCAAGCAGCGTGACGTAAAGGTGCCACGCTTCACAGGTTTCATCATCGACGAAATCAATCGTGACAAGAACCGCGAGGGCTTCTATACGCTGACCCTGCGTGAAGTGGAGACACGTCGTATCTATTATAAGGACATTACCTTCAACGAGGACAATCGCGGTCCAAGAGAAGAATACTTCGGCTACTTGTTCGCTATGGGTGAAGGAACAGCCCGCAATACCACCCTCGAAACCCGTACGGCTATCCGCGAAGGTCGCGTGATTCCTGGCATGTCGATGGAAGAGGTTGAGATGGCTGTCGGTGAGGCTACCAGCAAGGTGACCACCAGCGACGGTGTGACAGAGTGGATGTATCCGCGTTCGAACAGTATACTCGTTGTGCAGTTCGACGAAGACGGTATCGTGAAGAAAGCCGGAGCCCGTGCCTTGGGTAGCGGTGCTGCAAACACCAAGAAGCGCAGAATGACTGAACAAAGTGCAGGAGGTCAGCGCATGACGGCTAACGGTACACGTAGCGGTAGCACAATATCAGCTCAGTAAATAGGGTTTATAAAGATAAAGGCTGCGTTTTCCGTTGTGGATGCGCAGCCTTTACTATATCCGGACAAGTGTTCTTACCTGGCTTCGGCCAGTTTCTCCTTAATCTTTGTCTCAAGTTCCTCGCAGAGTTCAGGATTGTCAGCCAACATGTTCTTGACGGCATCACGACCCTGACCAAGTTTGGTTGCACCATACGAGAACCACGAGCCACTCTTCTTAATAATCTCGAACTCAACACCCAGGTCGACGATTTCGCCAACTTTCGAGATACCCTCGCCAAAGGTAATCTCAAACTCAGCCTTACGGAAAGGAGGAGCCACCTTGTTCTTGACGACCTTTACCTTCACCTGGTTACCCAGAATGGTATCACCATCCTTGACGGATTGCGTCTTACGGATGTCCAGACGTACGGAAGCGTAGAACTTCAGGGCGTTACCACCCGTTGTGGTCTCAGGACTACCAAACATGACGCCAATCTTCTCGCGAAGCTGGTTGATGAAGATACAAGTGGTATTCGTCTTGGCGATGGTACCAGTGAGTTTGCGCAAGGCCTGACTCATCAAACGAGCGTGCAGACCTACAGCAGAATCGCCCATATCGCCCTCAATTTCCTTTTTAGGCGTCAAGGCTGCCACAGAGTCAACGATGAGAATGTCGACAGCTGAGGAACGAATCAGTTGGTCAGCAATCTCAAGAGCCTGTTCACCATTATCGGGCTGAGAGACATACAGGTTGTCGATATCCACACCCAGATTAGCTGCATAGAAGCGGTCGAAGGCGTGCTCAGCATCGATGAATGCTGCAGTACCGCCTGCCTTCTGACATTCAGCAATAGCGTGAAGGGCCAGCGTGGTCTTACCAGACGACTCAGGACCAAAAATCTCGATGATACGTCCCTTGGGATAGCCACCAACGCCCAAAGCAGCGTTCAGGCCTATAGAACCCGTGGGGATGACATCAACATTCACAATCTTCTCTTCACCCATCTTCATGATGGCGCCCTTGCCGAAGTCCTTCTCAATCTTCGCCAAAGCAGCCTGTAAGGCTTTCATTTTCTGCTCTTGCGGAGTCAGCTGTTCTTTGTTTTCTTCTTTCTTTGCCATAGTATTTATTTTTTTGTTGTTACGTTATTTCGTTATATCGTTATTTCGTTATACCGTTATTACGGAATTACGGGATTACGGGATTACGGGATTACGGGATTACGACGTTACAGGATTAAAGTTCCAAATCTCCGTCGTGAATCTCGTGCCAAGGCAGCCCCTGCTTGTTCAACTGCTCCATGAAGGGGTCGGGATCGAACTCCTCAACGTTGTGAACGCCGGGCTTTTTCCAAAGACCCTTGCAGAACATCATGGCACCAATCATGGCTGGCACACCAGTGGTGTAGCTGACGCCCTGCATGCCAGTCTCCTCGTAGGCGGCACGATGTGAGCAGTTGTTATAGACATAATAGGTGTGCTCCTTGCCGTCGTTGCCAATACCACGAATGCGGCAACCGATAGAGGTCTGACCCTCGTAGTTCTCGCCCAGATCCTGAGGATTAGGCAGCACAGCCTTCAGGAACTGCAGGGGTACAATCTTTACTTTGGCCACGCCAGAGCCATCAGCCAATGGAGCCTCGTATTCTACCTCGTCGATACGGCTCATGCCGATGTTCTGAATTACCTCGAGATGCTTCAGATACTGCTGACCAAAGGTCATCCAGAAACGGGCACGCTTGATGGTGGGATAGTTAATGACCAGCGATTCAATTTCCTCGTGGTGCAGCAAGTAGCTGTCGCGAGGTCCAATCTCAGGATAAGTCAGGTCCTTATGAATCTCCAGTGGCTCGGTCTCAACCCACTTGCCATCTTCCCAATACAAACCCTTCTGGGTAATCTCGCGGATATTGATCTCTGGATTGAAATTGGTGGCGAAAGCCTTGTGGTGGTCGCCAGCATTACAGTCAACGATGTCCAGATACTGAATCTCCTTGAAGTGATGCTTAGCCGCATAAGCAGTGTAGATTGAAGTCACACCTGGGTCGAAACCGCAACCCAAGATGGCTGTCAGTCCAGCCTTCTCGAAGCGCTCACGATAAGCCCACTGCCAACTGTACTCGAAGTGAGCCTCGTCCTTAGGCTCGTAGTTGGCTGTATCCAGATAGCTACATCCGCAAGCCAAACAAGCATCCATAATCGTCAGATCCTGATAAGGCAGAGCCAAATTGATGACCAGTTCGGGCTTGTAGTCATTAAACAGCGCCTTTAGCTGTTCTACATCATCGGCATCCACTTGGGCGGTCTTGATGTCCAGCTTGTAGCCGGCCTTATGGATATCCTCCACTATCTTGTCGCACTTCGCCTTACGACGCGATGCAATCATAAACTCTGTAAACACGTCAGCATTCTGAGCAATCTTGAATGCTGCCACCGTTGCGACGCCACCAGCGCCAATCATTAATACTCTTGACATAGTCCTATTTCGTTTTTTGTTTTTGTTATTCCGTTATTTCGTTATACCGTTATTAAGACATCTTGTTTAACTCTTCCGACTTGATGCCCAGTGCTGCCATCAGCGAGTAGCCTAGTATCTCCTGACGGAAATTGCCACCCTCCATAGGTTGCATTGCCAGTACGGTGATACGTTTCTCGTCGTCAGCATGGCGCAGGCTCTCGCGTACCTTATTATATATATGTTCTGCATCGGGCACCACAATAAGGCGTTTCACCTCCTCAGCATTCGACAGCACCTGCATAGAGTCGACAAACAGGTCGTCCATCGTCGTCAGGTCTTCCACCTTTACACAACTGATGAGGAACTCCCCCAACCTACCCTCGAAAGCCTTACCATCGAGTTCAGCAAAAGAGCCAGGAAGAAAGTTTTCCATCTTCGACTGCTTATGCAGTAGCACAACCTGACAAGTGGCAGTTGGCTTTTGGCTATTTGCTGTTGGCCTTAAGCCGCCATCCAACGCGACACACTCCAACCACTGAGCCATATCGGCCTGCGGAATACGCCGTCCCAGCATGCGTTCGAAGTTCACCGTCAAGTCAAACGCAACCTTGTCGACGTAATCAGCGTCGACAAGGATGACATTATCTTTCCACTTCGTCTCTTTCATGCCCACAAAGGTACGAATAAGTGAGTAAAATACAAAACAAAAAGATAATTTTTTTTGTTTTATTTTCGAGTGAAAGTATCTTTGAGCGCAACTCAAAGGTTGTGCTAACGGTAACACCACGAGTAATTGCCAGCAGGGTAACGCATGTTCCTGCAAAGGTTTACAGATAGCTTGACTAATAAAAAAGGATGCACTCCACATGAAGTGCATCCTCTTATAGAGCTATTGATTATTTTAATACCAGCGGGGATCGCCAACCTTCTTGTCTTTCACGTTGTCGTTGCCGATGGTAAAGTTACCGTTGGCAGCATCCTTGAATTGAGGATCGAGAACAGTACCTGCTGTGTCAAACCAAGAGATTGCAGCATCGGCAGTGGCACCAGCAGAAATCAGATTCTCAGTATTGAAATAAACGTTATTTTCAAGAGTGGGTTCCTGATCGGTCTTTGCCTGGTTAGCAAAGCCTCGCTTGTAGTTGGTTCCTACCATGATATTGTTGGTGAAGGTGATCTTATTGCCAGCGAAACGGATGTAGAAAACACGATAGTTTGCACCAGCGCTACCCACATTATAGAAGGTGTTGTGATCAACAATGACTACAGGGGTAGCCGTCACAGTTGAAGAAGCATCGTCCATACGGAATACATCGCGCTCCTTAGCACACTCGAAGATGGTATTGTTCTTAACATTGAACACATTGTAGCCACCCTTACGGCTATCGAAGAAGTCGCCACCCGAGCACTCGATGTTACTAATAACGCAACCCTCGATTGTAATCTGCTTAACAAGGATAGCAACGTTCAGATAGAAGAATCCCTTCGTGTAGTTCATCACTTCAGAATTAGTAATCATCAGGTAATCCAGATTCTCAGAGCCAGTGAAGTTGAACGCCTGACCGCCATCGGTTCCTTTACCGTCTAATGTCACCTGATCGATAGCCAAATCAGCCTCTACCTCGAAACGTCCCTTGATGACAGGATGCTCATTCTGACGCAAGCCCTTGATAGAGAGTTTCTTGGTAATCTTAACTGAGCCTCCGAAATCAGCTTCTTCGGTTGAGATGCCATAGACACCTGGTTCCACAATAAGACGATAACCCTCTGGGGCATTTTTGATAGCTTCTCTAATATCAGAACCAGCCTTCACAAGGATGTCAGTATCAGCCAAATCGATACCAGTCTTGAACTTGATGACACCACGAGTTTTACCATTGGCACGAGACATCACAGCAGTATACTCTGTCTCGGGAGTCAGGCCAGTAATGGTGGCAGCTCCAGCTGCAATGTCAGCAGCAGTAATGTGATAGACGATGTTGCCAGGATTCAAGGTAATAATAGCTGCCTCTTCGCCAGCAGGCCAGCGGAGGGTAACAGAGGAGCCATTGATATCCTCTTCGGCTACGTTCTTGAATATCTGCTCAGCCTCGGTCTTGGCATAGGCACCACTCCACTTGGAGTCACGGCCAGGAGTGTCGTCGACAGCCTGAACGCGGAAAGAGTATTGCGTCTCGCCATCAAGACCTGTAATCAGTACGGGAACCTTATCAGGAGTCACAGAGAAGGTCTTTACTGGAGTACCGGCGAAAGTAAGGCTGTCGTTAGCGTAAACCTCCACATTATATTGTTTCACGCCTTCAGCGAGTTTCCATTTCAGTTCAACATTGGTGCGGTTACGCACGTTTGCCTCGAAGCTGGTTGGTGAGAAGTTTCGGCTATAAGCAATCTCAGTGATTTCATCTCCGGGATCACTGCATGATGCAAGGGCAAGTGCTGCAAGCCCGAACACCATTGATTTCAAATATATCTTTTTCATGTCTTAATCTTGTTTTTAATTAGTCTGACAACTGTCCATAGTTACCGTCATTGTTCAGCATGTTGTTGCTGGTATCGATGAAGTACTGCCAGATAGGCCACAGGCAGTTCATACTTGGAGTTTTGATATAGAGACCGTCGATGATGTCATCTGTCAGTGTCGGCTTGTCGGCAGAACCGAACCAGTTCTTCGACTCCCATCCGTCAAGCGTATTGATGACTGTGTCATCGTCCTCACCCATATTCAGACCATAAACCTTAATATCGTTAGCATCCTCGGCTTTGTTGATGAAAACCTTGTCTGGGAGACCGGCATACTCGCCGGTACGCTTAGCCAAGCGTGTAAGCTTAGCCTTTGCCTCAGCCATCTTGGCGTCGATGTTACCCCAGCGTACGAGGTCAGCCTTACGGATAGCCTCACCGGCAAACTCCAGAGCGCGCTGATCATAGATACCCTCGCGGAACGCCTGCTGAGAGGCAGTGTACTTAGCCTGAAGGGCAGCTACCTTTGCTGCAGGAAGCGCACGGTCGAGAACCGGCTTCATGTAGGTCCAAGCTGCCGATGTATTGCCCAGCTCGTTTTCTGCCTCTGCTGCCATCAAATAGACGTCAGCCATACGCATGTACTGCCAGTTGACACCATCATCGTTGGTAGAGGTAACGATACGGTTCATCCACTCGTAACGGAGTTTGCCGAAACACATCTTGTTCAGACCGCTCAGCGTAACGTGAGACTTACCTGCTTCGAGTTCCTTGCTCCACTCGTAAGGCACAACGGTGATGTCACGACGAATATCCTCAGGATCATAGTCGTAATAGAGTGTGGATACAGCACGGTTTACACCGCCCTGTGCCTGCTGAGTGTACTGGTCCTTGGCATTGTGCTTCAAACCCCATGTGTAGAGCACACGTCCACGACCTGCAGAGAACGGAATCTCCCAGAGACTCTCGCCGCCTGCCGTCACATCGTCCTGACAGAGTTTTACGAAGTTCTCTTTGAATGAACCCATCTTACTTGAGCCGTGAGTAATCACTTCTTCACACTCTTTCTTGACAATCTCGTACATCTTTGAAGGAGCCAGGTCTGGATCCTTTGAGAGACGATAACCGTCACCGCGAAGACCGTAACCACCAGCATAGAGAGCCAGACGTGCGCGCAGAGCCTTAACGAAATCCTTGTTTATACGCTCTGTGGTCTGGGTGATGGTGTTCTCATTAGCCCAGTAGCAGTAGTTCTCAGCCTCTTCGAGGTCAGCAAGGAGCTGCTTGTAGATCTTGTCGCGATTGGTACGCGGCAGGTACATCGTTTCAGCAGTAACGTGTTCAAAGCGTGCAGGGACATCGCCCCAAGCTTTCAACAAGTCGTTATAAATGACAGCACGGAGTGTAAGAACTTCACCAAGCAGATGACGCATGTCAGCATCTTTCTCATAGTTGCCATATTGGCGAATACCAGAAATAGCCAGATTAGCGCGCTCGATACCCTCAAAGAATTTTGCGTAGGCATTGTTTGTGGTGTTCATCTGACCATTTGCAGCCTCTGTACTATAGTTCCACAAGCTCTGCTTGTCAGACTTAAGGTCTGCAAAGGATGGAGCGTTACCCCACTCAACATCGCTGTTTACACCATAGTAAGGCAGGAAACGTCCACGGTAAGAGTTCGTCTCACCGAAAGACTGATGAATGCCCATTACCTCAGCTTCTGCCAAAGAATATTTAGCAAAGAGAGAAGACTCGTCAAGAGAGGATACCGATGGGGCATCCATATCGCAAGAGGCCAGGCCTACCAGCGACAGTGACAATATAGATAATTTGATATAGTTCTTCATTTTATAATCCTCCTTCATTTTAGAAATTCAAATTCAAACCAACAACAAACTGGCGGCTACGTGGATAACCCGAGTGGTCAACACTGGGTGTGAGGGCCGTCTTGCGGTAGCAGTCTGACTCAGGATCGAAACCGCTGTATTTTGTAATTGTGAATACATTGTAAGCTGTTACATAGAAACGAAGGCTGCTGATGCCGGCACGCTTTACCAGACTTGCAGGAATCGTATAACCCAACGACAGAGTGTTCAGGCGCAGGAATGAAGCATTCTCGAGAGCCCAATCGGTAAGAACCATCTTGCTCATGTATGGCGACCACATGCTGGTGTTGGCATTGAGTTCGGCCAGACGTGTGGGATCGTTAGACAGCAAACCTGTTTCTGGATCGAGGTTTGTCCAGCGTGCGCCAGCAGCCATCTCTGTAGACATACTACGATACTGATACTTAGACGTTGAAGTATATTCAATCTTGTTAGCATTGTAGACCTTATTACCAAGGCTGTAGTTGAATGCTGCACTCAGGTCGAAACCATAAGCGTGGCCAGAGAGTGTGAATCCTCCGAATGCCGTTGGATTAACGTCACCCAGTACTTCTACGTCTTTCTCATAAGTTACAGAACCGTCACCATCAAGGTCTTTCAATTTGAGAGAACCAGGACGAACTGTTCCGATTACAGACGATGCGTCAGCAACACCTTCCTTCAAGATCCAGCCCTTCTTCTCGTCATAGCCCTGGAAGTCGCTCACCTCGTAGCGGCCGTTGCCGTCAAGACGGTAACCCATTACCTGTCCGAGAGGATCGCCTACAGAAATCCAGTAGTCGTTACCAATCTCAGTAGATGCCCAGTTGGTGTTCCAGCCGAAGTCATTCATTATGCCGAGGTCCTTGACCTTATTCTTATTAAGACCGATGTTACCGCTGAAATCGATACCCCAGTCCTTCTTGTTTACAACATGCCATGTGAAGCTGAACTCAAGACCCTTGTTCTCGGTCTCACCCATGTTACGATACTGGTTGTCATAACCTGTACCTCCCGTGGGGAAGAGAATTAGCAAGTCCTTTGTGGTGTTCAGGTAAGCCTCAATGGTACCGTTCAACTTACCACCGAAGAGTGTGAAGTCGAGACCGATGTTACGGGTAATGGTGGTCTCCCACTTCAAGTCGGGGTTAGACATGACCTTTGAAGGTGCCCAGTATGAGTTTATACCGTTAATCCAAGAGGTTGCACTTGGGCTGAACTCCTGTGTAAGCTGACCGACAGGGATATTGTTGTTACCTGCTGTACCATAGCTCAGACGGAGCTTCAAGTCGTCGAGCCAGCTCTCTGTGCCAGCCATGAACGGCTCTGAAGAGATACGCCATGCGATAGCTGCTGATGGGAAGTAACCCCAGCGGTTTTCCTTGGAGAACTTAGAACTACCATCAGCACGGAATGTAACGCTGAGCAGGTAACGGTCCTTGTAATTATAGTTCAGACGACCGAAGAATGACAGCAGTTTGTCGTCAGCGCTGTATTTATCGTCAATAGAGAATGGGGTACCCTGAGAGGTAAGTTTCCATGCCGTCTCAGAATCGAAGTCCGTCGGGAATCCGTGTACCTCGTCGGTATTTACACGCCTCTTGGTGATGATATACTCATGACCCACCATCATGTTCAGACTATGATCCTCGCTGTTTAGAATCTTCTTGAAGTCATAATTGATAGTGTTTGTATTGCGGAAACGATGACGGTTTGTAGATACCAGGCGGATAGCCGGCATGTTCTGATTGTCAACTGCAGGGACGTTCTTAATATAATAGGTGGTAAGACCCCAGTAGCGCTGGTCGTAGTCGTTGTAGTCATCGTAGCCGAACTCAGTGCGGAGCTTCAGGTCCTTGTAGACCTCCCAACCGAAGGCTCCTGCAATGTTCAGGTTCTTACGTTCCTTCTTCTGGTCGTTGTCCCACTGTGCCTGGATGGGGTTGTAGAGGTTACCCAGATCGTCGTCGGCAGCACCGGCTGACGGGTCGAGGTTCTTGATGGGGAACGGAGAGTAAATCACTGCGTAACGCAGACGACGGTCAGAGTCATAGACACCTGTTGCATCCTGAGCACCACCGCCGTTTATGTTCGTCTTGGCATAGCGGGCCTGGAAATCCAAAGTCGTAGTCTTTGAAGGCTTGGTATTCAACTTCAGCGAGAAGTTGTCACGCTTGTAACTTGAACCTATCTGGATAGCCTTGTCGTTCATGTGTGCATAGCTAAATGCATACTTGATATTCTCGGTACCGCCATTGATATTGATGTTGTGGTTGAACGTGTGACCTGTGCGACCGTAAACAAGATCCTGCCAGTCGTTGGTCGGGATGTTGTCATACATGTCGAGGTCTTCATAGTTGCCGAAAAAGTCGGTATAAGAAGAAATCTTACTGGGATCGTTGTTGTTCTTCAGGAGAGCAAGCTCATACTGCCATGTAGCATAGTCTCTTGCACTAAGTACATCCTGCTTCTTGGCAATCTTTTTCCAGCTGTAATAAGCATTGTAGCTCACCTTTGTCTTGCCTTCCTTACCGCTCTTGGTAGTCACCAAGATAACACCGTTAGCACCACGGCTACCATAGATGGCGGTCGAAGAAGCGTCCTTCAACACGGTGATGTCCTCAATGTCATTGGAAGGAATGTCACTGATACTCTCAACGGGGAAACCATCGACAATGTACAGCGGCTCGTTCGACTGGGTGATAGAACCACCGCCACGCACACGAATCTTAACTTCAGCATCAGGAGAACCTTCAGTTGTTGTAACTTGCACACCAACCATCTTACCCGTCAGGGCCTCAGAAGCGTTGGCAACAGGTACTGCCTGCAGGGCATCGCTACCTACCGTGGCCACAGAACCGGTGAGGTCCTTCCTCTTTACTGATCCGTAACCAATGACAACCACCTCTTCCAGCGAAGCATTGTCATCCTGCAACACGATTTTCAGGTTAGCGCCAGTAGCTGTAACCTCCTGCGTGACCATTCCAATGTAGGAAATCACGATGGTCTTCGAACTTTGGAGCTTCAAGGTGAAGTTACCGTCGAAGTCGGTGACTGCTGCATTTTTGGCATTACCTTTCTCAACTACGGTTGCGCCGATAACGGGTTCACCCGTCGCGTCCGTAACCGTACCCTTAGCGGTTGTCTGGGCCATAGCCTGACCACACACCAAGAGCAGACACAATAAAAGTGTCGTTCGGAAAATACTCTTAATCTTAACAGACATAATTAGTAGTTTAAAAATTAATAAAAATATTATCTGGGTGCAAAGATACACAAAAAAAATGTAATACAACAATTTTTCGTTAATAAATGTCAGTAAACGTTTACGTGTCAATTTGACAATTTTATTTCTTGGAAAATGTTGGGTATAATATACCTGTTTTTAAAAATAAATGTGTAACTTTGCAGCGAAAAAGCAAAACTACAAACGACAAAATGATGAGAAAACTAATCTGTACCCTTTTGACTGTGTTGCCCATGACAATGATGGGCCATTGCGTGCCACACTCCTACCTTCAGGTGGGAGAATATCGTTCACAAGTATGGAGCCCCGACAATGGCGACGGCACCTATACCAACCCCGTAATCAATGCTGACTACTCTGACCCTGATGTCTGCGTAGGCCCCAGCGGTGAGGACTACTACATGACGGCGTCGTCGTTTCAGTGTACGCCCGGACTGCCCATCCTCCACTCGAAGGACTTGGTGAACTGGGAGATTGTGGGCTATGCACTTGACAGGCTCTACGAGGGTGACGACAAACTAATTGAGCACTTCAATACTCCTCAGCATGGCGCTGGTGTGTGGGCACCGAGCATCCGTTACCACAACGGCTGGTACTACATCTATTGGGGCGACCCCGACTTCGGTGTATACATGGTGAAGACGCAAAACCCTGCAGGCAAATGGGAGGCTCCCGTCTGCGTCATCAAAGGTCAGGGCTACATCGACACTACCCCACTCTGGGATGATGACGGCCGCTGCTACCTGGTAAACGGCTGGGCTAACTCGAGAGCAAAATTTGCTTCCGTACTGACTGTCAGAGAGCTATCCGCCGACGGTACAAAGCCCATTGGTCAATCCGTCATCGTGTTCGACGGCAACGGCACCGAGAACCGCACCTGCGAGGGTCCAAAATTCTACAAGCGTGACGGATGGTATTGGATTATGTGTCCTGCTGGTGGCGTGCCCGACGGGTTCCAGTTGGCTATGCGCTCAAAGTCGCCCTACGGTCCCTACGAACACAAGATTGTGCTCGCTCAGGGTAAGACCAACATCAACGGTCCTCACCAGGGCGCGTGGGTACATAATAAATATAATGAGGACTGGTTCATTCATTTCCAGGACAAAGAGGCCTACGGTCGCGTGGTACACCTCAATCCCGTCGACTGGTCGTCCGGCTGGCCTATCATGGGTCGTAAGGGCGAACCCGTCACCACCTACAAGAAGCCGAAAGCTTCGAGCACGGTGACAGTCAATCCCGCCGAGAGTGATGAGTTTGACAGTACGACTATCGGTAAGCAGTGGCAGTGGCAGGCCAACTACGACGAGAAATTCGGTGTACCTACTGCCTTCGGTACCATGCGTATCTATACGTATAAGATGTCTGATAATTGGAAAAACCTCTTCCTTGTGCCAAACATGCTGTTGCAGAAGACCCCTGCCGATGAGTTCACCGTTACCACCAAACTGCGTTTCACATCGAAGGCTGATGGACAGATGGGCGGTCTCATCATGATGGGTCTCGACTATCAGGCACTCGTCGTAAAGCGGGTAGGAAAAGAGTTCCAGCTCCTGCTGCTGACCTGCAAGGATGCCGACCGCGGCAAACCACAGGAAGAGCAGCTCATTGCCACGCTCAAACCCAGTGCTGAGGATAAGATTGACTACAAGCCCGGCATCCACGAGGACATCTACCTGCGACTGACGGTGACGAATGTGGAAGCTGGTGTGGCTCATGGCGGCAAACCCATCGTTCGTTTTGCCTATAGTCTGAACAACAAGAAATGGACCGATTGCGGCAGCGGCTTCCAGATGCGCCAGGGCAAATGGATTGGTGCTAAGTTCGGCTTTGTCAGTATCGAGACCAACGCCAAGGCCGACCGCGGCTGGCTCGATGCCGACTGGATACACGTTGAGAAATGCAAGTAAAAAAAGAACGGAGGGCTAAAAACTCTCCGTTCTTTGTGATATGAGTAGTGTGATTACTCGAGCAAACTCAGTTCTTCTCTCACTTAATCACGACCTTGCGACCATTAATGATGTAGAGGCCCTTCGTGGGCTGAGCAACGCGCTGGCCTGCGAGGTTATAGTAGCTATTGTCGTTCAACGTTCCACGTTCAACGTTCAACGTCTTAATGTCGGTGGTACCGGCGACGTGACCCTCGGGACCAAGACCACCCATTCTATTAGCTGTACGGATGGTGAGTTTGTCCTGAGCAGGATCAATGGCGATGTCGAAACTGCCATCAATAGAGACGCCCACGAATTCACCGTTCTTGAAGATAGCTGCGCCGGTCATACCGTTATCAGCTACGCCGAAGGTTACCTTGCCGTCAGCATACTTTGCGTCGGCAGGAGCGTCGAGCTGAAGTGCGAGGAAAGCGGGATTCCAGTCGGTGAACATCTTGTCGTAGGCAAAGGCAGCAGCCTGCTCGGCATTGAGGATTGTCTCGAAAGCACCACCATGTGAGTTGATGATATTGCTATTAGGCGTGATATTGTTGCCAGCAGCATCCTTCGTGCCGTATTCACCGAAGATCTTCGGGTCTTTGTTGTTCATACCCTTCTCCGTCCAGCGCTTAGCCACCAGCGTATTCTTGGCATTGTCGTCCAGCGTAGTGTTCAGATAGACGCAGATTGGCTCATTCTGCCACGTACGTCCGAAGTTCCAATCACCCTTGCCCAAGGCGAGGTCGACCACCTTACAGCCGTCGAAGACATAGCCGAACGCGGTGTTTGTGGTAGGAGCAACGACGGTGCGACCACCCTTACCGTCGGTCTTGCGCGGTTCGAGCGAGATGGTGGTATTCTGGAATCGGATGTCACCGCCACCGCAAATGAAGTCAACGGTACCGTGAATGTCACAATTCTCCCAATATGCCTGCTGCTTGCTGTTCGAACTGTAGTAGGTGTCCTGATAAGACAGCATACGCACGTTTTTGCCGATGGTGCGGTTACCGGCATCCTGCAGTACGGCAGCACGTCCGGCCGAACCAGCAGCATAGTAGTCCAGTGCGTTCTGCAACGTCAGATCCTGTAAGTAGAGGTTCGTACCGCTGTTGTCAAGGAGGTCGGCTTTACCCAGACCCTCAACACTGACGTCGGGCTTGGTGACGATGATGGTCTTGTCCATCGACTGTCCGATGAGCGAGATGTTATGACCAGTGATGGCTGTCTTCACAGTAGCATCGAGGTCGTAGGTGCCATCGGGCAGGAAGATGATGGCGCGCTCGGCATCCTTCGCAGCATTCTTGCCGTTAATCACGTCGAGAACGTCGATGAGACTGCTTGCGTTGCCAGCCTTCACAAAGTACCAGTTACCCTGACTGTCGAAGCTTGTTTCGGCAGTGTTCACAATCTTCATGGCGTGGATGTACATCTCGCCACCACACTGCATCTCCAACGTCAGCGTGCCAGCTTCGCCTTCGTAATTATAGACAGCCGTACCACCGTCGCCATCGGCAATGCCGGGCAGGGTATCCAGTACCTTCTCGCCCTGCTTCACGGCGATACCTGTGCCGGAACCATACTGACACAGTGTCACGGTAATGGTTGCCTTCGGACCTACCAGCAGGTTAACGGTATTGCCATTCTTGAATGCCCATCCGTGCTGTGCGTCGTGCCAGTAGTAGCCCTCGCCAGCAGGATTGAAGGCCTCATGATCCTCAGCATAGAAATTCTTGTCGGCCAAGTCGAAGAAATACTTCCTATAGGTGCTAGCCGTCTCCATCTCGGTTTGTATAGCGTACAGCTTCGTGTTAGCGGTGATGACGTCAGCCGTTGTAAACTTCTCGCCCAGCACGTTCTGCTTAAACCAACCACGGGCCTTGTAGCCGTCCTTCGTGGCAGGAGCCTCGTTGATATCATAAGCAAAAGCACCGATGGCGGCGTCTTCCTCTACCTGTTGTGTAGTCAGCACTGAGCCGTCAACACCGATATACTCCAAAGTATAGTCGGGCTTGAAGATGACGTTCAGCACGTAATTCATTTGCGTATCGCCAGCGGTCATCGGGATGGTCACCGTGCAGGCATTATCTTTCTCGTCGTATGTAATCTCGCCTACGGTACCAGTCGTAGCAACGACATCGGTCAGCGGATTTTCCTTCCCGACCATCTTCTCAGCCTTCGGCAGTTTCAGCGTAGCTTCATACTGCTCACCGAACACGTCCTCGACAGCATAGGTGTTACCATTGATCTTGAACGAAGCGAGTACGGGAACATCCTTCTCGGTACCGTTCAGAACACCCTCAATGACGATGTCTGCCAGACCAATCTGCTTGCCAGCCTGCAGACGGTAAAGGAAGAGCTTCAGTCCGCATGAGCCCTCGCCAGGCGTCGAACCGGTAATATCATAGCTCTTTTCAGTATTCTTATCCGAATTGTTGCGTTCGGGCTTGATTCCCTTTTCCAGTTCAACGGTCGTGCCGTCGCTGTTCAGCCAGTAGGCATCGATGAGACCGTTGTCAGTGGCAAAGCGGTTTGCCTTGAATGCCACCTTGGTGGGTGTGAAGGTGAAGCCAGGTTTCGGTGTGATGAGGAAGCTGACGGCGTCATCGTCCGTCAGATTGTCGCTTTCATGCTGGTCGACGGGTGTCAAGCGGGTTTCTGCCGTGCCTGCATAGGTGGTCTTGTCCTGGATGCTCCAGTTACTGCCGTGACTCACCTTGCTCGACAGAAAATAGTCGGCGTTTGAGAATGTAGCCTTCTGGCCCTCTGTGCCCTCGTTGAAGGGGAACGTAGCGCTGGCGGGCTCGTTGACTAGGGTTTTCTTCTCCTTCGGTGCATACTGCACGACGGAGATTGACTTGTAATAGTTGTTGTTGTTCGTTGAGGTAACAGCCACATAACCAACCTCAGCGTCGCTGATCTTAGCTTTGTATGTATTGTTGTCCTTCAGCTCCTCGCTGCCGGCAATGGTATAATAGGAATATCCAGGATAGCCATTCACAGTAATCAAGTCACCGGCATTCTTTACGGGAATCTTAAACGTAGCACCAGTGGCCACCTGGATGTTGTCGCCATTGTTGCGGAACGAGGCACCGTTGGCCTCGACGATCATCTTCAGACCGTTCTTCTCGATGGATTCCACTTCACCAGCCTCCGTTGTGCCTGAGAGTGCCATTGTAGCTTCCATGATGCCAGCATCAGCATAGCTCCATGTACCAGTCACATCTCCTGCCACGGGTTCGCCCTTAGGACCTTCTGTGTCTTGCACTACCTGAATGCCAATAAGGTACTGGCCCTTGTTGACCACCTCTACATAACCTTTAGCTACCTCGTTTGCCGTAGCGGTATGGGCGGTGACAGCCTCTGTGGCATCAACACCATTAATAGAATAGGCAAAGTAAGGAGCAGCATAACCTGTTACGGTCACCACGTCGTTGACACTCACTACGGGCACCTTGAATATGACGCCATCACCCGTTTGGATACTGTTACCATTGTTGCGGATAGTCTGTCCATTAGCTTCTACGGCTAACAAGACACCATTATCCTCAACTGCCTTAACTGTGCCGGTCTCAGAACTACCTGATAGTGCCACCACAGCTGCGACTACGTTTTCGTTGGTAAAATCCCACGTAGCCGTCACACTCGCTGCCTTGCTCACGACAGCCATCATGGTCAATAGACAGAGCGTACTGAATCTAAGTAAATGTTTCTTCATATAAATTAAGTTTTATGTTAATATAATAATGTTCGCGTATAAGTACGTGCGCTTTCGTATATTTCGAAAACGTGGCGCAAAGATATAAAAAAACGCGCTCATTGACGTAATGAGCGCGAAAATTCTTGTTAAAAGTCACGAAATCGTTTACGTGTCGCAACTATCACTTAACGGCAACCTTTTTACCATTGACGATGTAGAGTCCGGCGGGCAATTCGTTGAGCGAAGTAGCACGCATGCGCATACCATTAAGATTATAGATACCATTCGAAGTGTCGATAGTCTTGTCTGACACAACGCTGTTAATACCAGTGGGCTCGCCACCGTTCAGTCCGCGTACAAAACCGGCATAGACGTGCTTGCGATAGTAGTTGAGGTCCCAGATACCAACAGGCGTATTGGCACGCCACCCACTATTTGCAGGACTATCAGTCGTACACCACTGGCAGATGCCCCACTGCTGCTCGGGAGGAATGATGCGGAAATACTCCTTGATAATCCACTCATAGAAATCGGCCATCTCCTTGTGCTGAGCCTCGGTCATTTGGCTAGTGGGAACACTATTTCCGTTAGCATCGTTATATCCCATGTCCATCTCGCTAACACGGCAAAGTTTACCAGATTTGGCCATCAGCTGGAACATACCAGTAATGGCATTCTTCAGACTGGTCTGTGCACCGCTGTTCTTATTAAATGAAATATGCATCTGAGTACCTATACCATCGATATAGGTCACACCGTCGGCCTCCCACTTCTTAATCCAGTTAACGAGAGACCAGAGTTTCTTGCTAGCTCTTATACCATCCTTCGTCGTGAGATCCCATGTGCCCTCCAGATTGTAGTCATTGATAAAGAGTTTAACATCTTCCGGACCATACTTACGGGCTAGACGACAAGCTTGACGCACGTATTCAAGGGCTCCCATATAGTCCTGCCAGAAGAAATCGGATCCACCGACATCCCATGTGGCATCAGGATTTCCGTTGGGGTTATTACCCTGCAACACGTAGTTGCCTTCGCCGTCATTACCGCCACCAGAGATAGCCTCATTGACGAGGTCCCAACCCTTTACTTTGCCGCCACAGGCTTCCATCATGCCCTTAATCCATTTATCCATTGCATCAACAAGGACATCGTGACGTTCCTCTGGTGTCAAAGGTATCGTGCTTGGGAAATAGATATATGTAATACCATCGCTAATGGTCGGTTCGACAACGCTGCCACCATATTCTTTGACCCTGAACGAACTAACATCAGTACCCTCGAGGTCGCCATTATTGATTTTCTCTACACCATTAATCTTCAAACTGATGTTGTCAAAGTAATAGTTATTCTCGTCAGCCAGTTCACTGAGATTAAAAGCTATGCTCTGACCTGCAGCGTCAAACTTACCACTGACTGTAACTTTCTTCCAATCGGTTGTGAACGAGATATTGCCCAATGCATCACTACTCACCCATGTACTTGGAGTGCTGTGTATCTGGGTAGAGGCGTAGGCAGGTTTGTCGGCACGCACGTCGGCAGTGAACACATAGCTTGCATTCTTAGCAAACGAGCCAGGCACTATCCAAAACTGGTTATCCCATGACTCAGACTGCTTGGCCGTAGCATGAGCAACGATACAACGGCGATCCTCAGTGACGGTCTTTCCCTTCTTCGACTCCTCAAATTTGATACTCTTGATATACACATCACCGATGTAATTAGGAACATGCAGGAGCAGAAAGTTACTATCCATCATAGGTTTGACGCTTATAGTGACGTCCTGCCACTCAGAATTGAAAGCGAATTCAACACTTGGGCCAGAACCCCAGGTTCCTAGATTGCCATTTACTTTGCCATTCTTAGAACCTTTAATAGTCATTGTCATCTTGTAAGTCAGACCTGATTGAAGGAGAATATTTTCCATTGCTACGAACTGTACCTCCCAAGGTTTTGACACCGTAGTTGTTACCTTGAGGCCATTGGTCGCATCGAATTTTAGGGTGTATCCATTTTCAGATTCATTGGCTTTCCAACCGACGCTCTGCTGGGTTCGAAAATCTTTATTGGCAACTACCGTCCAAACATCCACATCACCATCCGTAAGTTCAGGGGCCGGCTTGTCAGCCAATAACTTCGTCAACCATCCGACAGGCTGCTGTGAGTGCCATGCAAGCGTATGACCATACACATTGAGTCCTGCATTAGTAGCAGCATTCACATATTTCGTTACTGTAGAGAAGTTCATATTACCGTTACCATCCACACAGCTAGCCATTTTCATAGCATTGCCAGCAATAGTCTCAGTGAAATTCTTGTTAGTTAGGTTCTTAACCAAAGAATTATTCAGATAGTCGTTGACTGTAGTACCTGCACCCAGTTTAAAATTGGGATACTTCTCATAATTGATATAATCCTTCAGAGCCTGATACTGGTCCAAGTATCGGTAGTTGTTGTCGTTAGGCTTGCCCAACTCGAATTTTTCCTGTGCCATAGCCGACATTGAGAATGCGGCTGTTAGCAGTAATAAGTACAATTTATTCATAAGCAAAATTATTTATGTATTCGTTTTCGACTGCAAATATAGTGTAAAAACTACAATCATCCAAATAAATTTAGGTATTTTCACATAAATGTTACCTCAATCATTATTGATTGTTACAAACAAAAAAGTGAGTGACTATTTGGTGGGCTCGTTTTTTATTAGTAATTTTGCAGGCAAATTGAAAAAGAGCAAGAAAATGACAGAGAAAAAGTTTAAGAGAACAACGGTGACCTCTGCCCTGCCCTATGCTAATGGCGGCGTGCATATTGGTCACTTGGCAGGTGTCTATATTCCTGCCGATATTTACGTGCGCTACCTCCGTCTGAAGAAGGAGGACGTGATGTTTATTGGTGGTTCTGACGAACATGGTGTCCCCATCACCGTTCGTGCCCGCAAGGAGGGCATTACCCCGCAGGACGTAGTGGACCGTTACCATAAGATGATTAAGGACTCGTTCGAAGAATTTGGCATCTCGTTCGATATCTATAGTCGTACTACCAGTGAGACTCATCATAAGTTTGCTGCTGAATGGTTCCGCAAGCTGTACGACGAAGGCAAACTGGTGGAAGAGACTACTGAGCAGCTTTACGATGAAGAGGCCAAGCAGTTCCTGGCCGACCGCTATGTAACTGGTGAGTGTCCTCATTGCCACAACGAGGGCGCATACGGTGATCAGTGCGAGAAATGCGGACGTGACCTGAGTCCTACGGAGCTCATCAATCCGAAGTCGACCATCTCTGGTTCTACGCCTGTGATGAAGAGCACCAAGAACTGGTATCTGCCTCTGAACGAGTATCAGGAGTGGTTGAAGGAGTGGATCCTGGAAGGTCACAAGGAGTGGCGCCCCAACGTCTATGGCCAGTGCAAGAGCTGGTTGGAAATGGATCTGCAGCCACGTGCTATGACGCGCGACCTGAACTGGGGTATCCCCGTACCAGTAGAAGGTGCGGAAGGAAAAGTGCTCTATGTATGGTTCGACGCACCCATCGGTTATGTATCTAATACGGTAGAGCTGTGCGCGAAGGAGCCCGAGAAATGGGGTTCGTGGCAGAAGTGGTGGCAGGATGAGGATACCCGTCTAGTGCACTTCATCGGAAAGGACAACATCGTGTTCCACTGCATCATCTTCCCTGTCATGATGAAGGCTCACGGCAAATACATTATGCCGGACAACGTGCCCAGCAACGAGTTCCTGAATCTGGAGAATGACAAGATTTCGACCTCGCGCAACTGGGCTGTTTGGTTGCATGAATACCTCGTGGATATGCCTGGCAAGCAGGACGTGTTGCGCTATGTGTTGACAGCCAATGCACCTGAGACGAAGGACAACAACTTTACCTGGAAGGACTTCCAGGATCGTAACAACAACGAGTTGGTGGCTGTCTATGGCAATTTCGTGAACCGTGCCCTGCAGTTGACTAAGAAATACTGGAACGGTATTGTTCCAGCTTGTGGCGAACTGCTGGATGTTGACAAGCAGGCGTTGGAGGAGTTCAAGGACGTGAAGCAGAAGGTGGAGGCATTGCTTGACCAGTTCAAATTCCGCGATGCTCAGTTCGAAGCCATGAACCTAGCACGTATCGGCAACCGTTATATCACGGAGTGCGAGCCTTGGAAGGTTTGGAAGACCGACCAGAAGCGTTGCGAAACCATCCTGAACATCTGTCTGCAACTGACAGCCAATCTGGCTATCGCCTTTGAGCCGTTCCTGCCGTTCTCGTCGCGTAAACTACGCGATATGCTCAACTTAGAGTCGTTCGAGTGGGAACAACTGGGCAGCACCGACCTACTGAAGGCTGGTCACCAGTTAGGTGAACCCGCCCTGCTGTTCGAGAAGATTGAGGACGACGTCATCCAGAAGCAACTGGACAAGTTGGCTGAGACCAAAAAGGCCAATGAGGCAGCTCAGTACAAGGCCGCTCCTATCAAGGATACCGTATCGTTCGAGGAGTTCGAGAAGCTCGACATCCGCGTAGGTCTGGTGAAGGATTGCCAGAAGGTGAAGAAGTCGAAGAAGCTGCTGCAGTTTACCATTGACGATGGTTCTGGCGTCGATCGTACCATCTGCTCAGGTATTGCCGCCTTCTACGAGAATCCTGAGGAGCTTGTCGGCAAGCGCATTCTCTTCGTGGCCAACTTCGCTTCACGCAACATGATGGGCATCGAGAGTCAGGGCATGATTCTCTCCGCCGTTGATGCTGACGAGAGCCTCTGCGTAGTAACAACAACGAAAGACGTGAAACCTGGTAGTCAAGTGGGATAAAGGTAAAAAAGTAAACAGGGAAAAAAGTGCAGGCAATAATTCTAGCAGCAGGTATGGGTCGCAGACTTGGCGACTATACAAAGGACAATACGAAATGTATGGTTCCAGTGAATGGTGTGCGACTCATTGACCGGCTGCTGGGACAGCTTGCTAAACAGAACCTGCAACGAGTGGTAATCGTTGTAGGTTATAAAGGCAAGGAGCTACGCGAGTATATTACATCACAATATGGCAAACAGCTAACTGCTAATTGCCAACTGCAATTTGCCGAGAATCCTGTCTACGACAAGACCAACAATATCTATTCGCTGGCGCTGGTAAAGGACAAATTGCAGGAGGACGATACGCTACTCATTGAGAGCGACCTCATCTTCGGCGACCGCATGATCCCGATGATTGTGGACAACGCCTACCCCAACCTTGCTCTCGTCGCCAAGTACGAGACGTGGATGGATGGTACTATGGTACGCTTGGACGACGAGCAGAACATCGTCAATTTTATCTCGAAGGACGCCTTCGACTATAACGACGTCGATTCGTATTACAAAACTGTCAACATCTATAAACTCAGTAAGCAGTTTTCAGAACAGAAGTACGTGCCCTTCCTTGATGCCTACACCAAGGCTGTTGGCAATAACGAGTACTACGAGAACGTGCTACGCATCATCTCGTTGCTGAACAACCACGACATGAAGGCCCTTCCTATCGGACAGGAGAAGTGGTACGAGATTGATGACAAGCAGGATCTGGATATTGCTGAGGCGTTGTTTGCCGACGAGCAAGACGTGCTTCGCAAATATTACGGACGCTATGGCGGTTTCTGGCGATTCCCACAGATGCTGGATTTCTGCTACTTGGTGAACCCCTACTTCCCCAGTCGCAGGATGAAGGACGAACTGCGTGCCAATTTCGACACGCTGCTGACGGAATACCCCTCCGGCATGAAGGTGAACACACTGATTGCCAGCAAATGCTTTGGCGTTAGCGAGCCCTATATCGTGCCCGGCAATGGTGCTGCAGAACTGATTAAAGTCCTGATGGAAGAATCACAAGGCAAGATTGGTTTTACACGTCCGACATTCGAAGAATATCCAAATCGTTATGATAAGGATCAGCAAGTGACCTTCGTACCGCAAAACAAGGACTATCGCTATACAGCTGACGACTTGATGGCGTTCTTTGGCGATAAAAACATCCGCCAACTTATGGTCATCAACCCAGATAATCCCTCGGGCAATTTCATTCCCAAGAATGACGTGCTACGTCTTGCCAAATGGTGCGAAGACAAAGGCATCCGTTTGGTGGTTGATGAAAGCTTTGTGGACTTCAGCGAGGACTATGCCCACAATTCTTTGCTAAGCGATGAAATATTGGAGGCTTATCCCTACATGGCAGTCATGAAGAGTATCTCAAAGAGCTATGGTGTGCCAGGCTTGCGTCTGGGCATTCTTTGTTCTGCCGATAAGGAACTTATTGCGCGCATTAAGAAAGATGTGAGTATCTGGAACCTCAACTCGTTTGCCGAATTCTTCATGCAAATCTATAACAAACACGAGAAGGACTATCAACGTGCTTGTGACAAGTTCGTCAAAGAGCGTGCCGACTTCGAACAGCAACTGAAACAGATACCTTTCTTCCACGTGATGCCCTCACAGGCGAACTATTTCCTTTGTGAAGTATTGCCACCCTACAAAGCCAGTGAGATTGTCATCTACATGCTCAAGCAGCACAACATCCTGACGCGCGACTGCAGTCTGAAACCAGGTCTCGACGCCAACAAGCAATACATGCGCATTGCCGTTCGCGACCATAAGGACAACACCCGCTTAGCAGAAGGACTAAGAACCATTACAGCCAAATGAAGATTTGTATCTGCGGAGGAGGCAACCTTGGACACGTCGTGGCAGGCTTTGTAGCCGCACAAAAGAAGTACGAAGTATGTCTCTTGACACGACACCCAGAGCAATGGAGTCAGAACTTGATTATTGAGGCCCCTGCCGAAACGACCTTTTTAGGGCACCTAAACGGGCTGTTTAGCAATGTTAAACAAGCTGTTTCCGATGCGGATATCATCCTGCTATGCCTACCTGGCTATGCTATTCGAGAAACACTGCTTCAAGTAAAAGATTACCTAAGGCCAGAAACAGCCGTAGGCAGCGTGGTTAGCAGTACAGGCTTTTTCTTCGAGGCGATGAAGTTGCTGCCATCCTCACAACCGCTATTTGGATTCCAGCGCGTTCCTTTTATATCTCGCGTCATCGAGTATGGTCAGCGTGCCCGCTTAATGGGATATAAGGATAGCCTTAATATGGCCATTGAGCGTGCGGAGCATCCAGAACAACTGCGCGACACATTAGCTGACATGCTGCAAACGCCTATCCAACTCTTAGGAAGTTATTATGAGGCCAGCCTCAGCAATAGCAATCCGCTACTTCACCCTTCACGCCTATACTCACTTTGGAAAAATTGGCACGAAGGTGAAATTTACACTCGCGTACCTTTCTTCTATGAGGAGTGGACTGAAGAGACTGCACAACTCTATATTCAGATGGATAACGAGCTGCAGGCTCTGTTGGAACTATTGCCTGTCAGAAAAGGTAGCATAGCCACTGTGCTCGACTATTACGAAAGCACCGATGCCGTATCATTAGCCCTAAAATTACGTAGCATAGAGGCTTTCAAAGGCATATTGTCGCCTATGAAACAAGTAGAAGGAGGTTATGTGCCCGATTTTCAAAGTCGCTATTTTACAGAAGACTTCCCCTATGGATTGGCTATCGTTCATCGCTTGACGCATGAGAAAGGCGTTCCTTCTCCTACCATAGACATGATTTATGATTGGGGAACAAAAATGCTGAACCGTTACAGCCAATAAGCCTCAAACTTATGGGTAACGCGCTGCTCTACAGGAGGTAGCGTCATATAGTCGCCATAGGTGCGCTCTAGATAGTCCTTGTAGCCCACCATCGTCTTATACTGTTTCCTTTCGAACTCGATATCCACTGACGAGGCGATATCCTCTACAGGAAAACAGCCTTTTATCTTTGGTCCTGCCTCTGTCATATTGCAGACGGTACGCGTCGGCTCTGTCATCACTATCAACTTCCGAATCTTACGCTCTATCTGACCGACACTCATAGGCCAATGTTTATAGACATAATAAGCGAGGCGTGAACGCAGATAGTTGTTTTTTGAAATCTTACATCTCCTAATCTTATAAAGCAACTTTTTCTTTTTAAAAATGCGTTCGCGCTCCTGTAAGTCATCCGTCACATAATCAACTGGGAAAATATCCATATAGACACCAATTTCGTAACCTGCCGTTTCCTTCTCCACCATACGTGTACGAGAGTCGACAACCTTGGCAAAGGTATAATAATAGTGCTTCTCCGTCTGAGGATTAATAGCTCGATAATGCCCTGAATCAGAAGTATAAGTCTGGAGAAATTCCTCATAGTCCTTACGAGGCATATAGATGTCTATGTCGTCATCCCAAGGAATATATCCCTTATGGCGCACCGCTCCAATGAGTGTGCCGCTCGACAGGAAATAGCGCAGGCCGTGAGCCTCACAAAAGCGATGGACCTCGTCGAGAATGCCCATCTGAATCTGGCGCAGTTCCTGAATGTCTTCAATCTTTCTCATTGCTTGATAGATTAGTAGCCGGGCTTTTCCTTGCCATGAACACTCTTCACCTTCATGCCTAACTTACCTGGAAGGATGGCATTGAGAATGATACCCACAAGTGCAGACAATGCCAGGCCGGAGAAATGAATGGGACCAACGCTCACGTTATCATCGGCACCGTATTTCACACCGATAGCAATGACCAGTATCAAGGCTGCAACAAAGACGTTGCGGGAAGAGTTGAAATCCACACCGTCTTCCACCAGATTGCGCACACCGACAGCTGATATCATGCCGTAGAGAATAAGGCTCACACCACCGATGGTGGCTGCGGGCATCAGACCAATCAGACACGCAAATTTCGGACAGAACGACAGTAGGATAGCCAAGACAGCTGCCAGCCGGATGACAGCAGGGTCGAAGACCTTGGTGAGGTTCAGCACACCGGTATTCTCGCCGTATGTCGTGTTGGCAGGGGCACCGAAGAGCGAAGCCAGCGAGGTTGCCAGACCGTCGCCCATCAGCGTGCGGTGCAATCCTGGTTCCTTCAGAAAGTCTTTGCCTACGGTTGACGAAATGGCACACATATCGCCAATATGCTCCATGATAGTAGCAACAGCGATAGGCATAATTGCGATGATGGTGGAAATGAGAAACGAAGTGTCGAGATTGTCCATCACTGCCAAAACAGTCTGTTCACGACTGAACGGCAAACCTATCCAAGCAGCGTCATCGAGTGCAGCAAAATTAACTTCGCCCATCACTGCCGCGAGGGTATAGCTGACCAACACGCCTAACAGGATAGGAATGATTTTGATGATACCCTTGCCCCATACACTGGAACCAATCACCGTCACGATAGCCACAATAGCTAAGAGCCAGTTGGTGGTGCAATTCTGAATGGCACTACCCGAAAGTACCAGACCGATGGCAATAATCATAGGGCCCGTCACCACCGGTGGGAAATAGCGCAACATCTTTTCTATGCCGAATGACTTGATGAGAGCGGCCATCACGAAATAGCACAGACCGGCAAAGAAAACTCCCATGCAGGCATAATCCAAAGCCAGCGTCTCGCTCATTCCCTGTTCTACGCCCAGTGTCTTCACCGAAATGTAACCTCCGAGAAATGCAAATGACGAACCAAGGAATGCCGGTACCTTGAATTTGCTGACGCAGTGGAAAACCAACGTGCCAATACCGGCAAACAGCAAGGTTGACGACACGGAGAGACCGGTAAGCACAGGTACCAATACGGTGGCGCCGAACATGGCAAACAGGTGTTGGATACCTAATACGGCATACTTGGGGTAGCCTAATTGTCTGGCATCAGTGATGCCTTCTTTGGGAGTAACTTGCATAAGTAAAATATTTAACTCCGTCCGAACAGCCACTTCTTGAAGAACGGGCTGATACGGAGGATATTTGATGTGATAATGCTGAAGACAATGATGACCAAACCTACAAGGATGGACAGCGTGGTATCAACCACAAAATTGTGCGTGTGAGCGTTGAAAAACGCGCCGATGTGTGGCAGGTCAGGCATAAACAGGAAATGTATGAGGTAAATGTCCAGCGTTCGGCGTCCAATATACTGCAGCGTCGCGCCCATCATGGTAAATTTCGTGAAGTACTGCTGGTAGGTGCGGAAATACATAAAGACGATGGTCAATAACAAAAACTTCGCCAACGTCAGGGGAACGATGGCCCACGTCATTCGCATGTAGTGCCATTTCAGCGCGTCGAGCGTACAGAAAATGACGATAACTATGAGCAGCGGGAAGAACCACTTCGAGTCCATGACGCGCTGAGCCTTCTGCCAATAGCGATGCACGATGTTGCCGTAAAGGAAAAAGGGAAAGTAGAGGAATACCTGACTGAGACTCGTGTACATGAGAAAATTGCACAACTCTGTTTTTGCACCGCGATATCCCTGCGCCCACGAGAAATACTTCGGTTGGTAACAGCTCTCGTAAAGCACAAGTGACAACAGAAATAGCGCCACGATAGGCAGCCACGAGGCGTGCTTCATTTTGCTCTCCATATAGGCGAAGGGATAGTAGATTAGGAACATCCACAGCAGCGCCACCGTAAACCAATAACCGCCCTTCAGCGGTGACATCAGTTCCTCTTCGACCGACGGCCAGAAATTCTTGTATAACAGCGCGATGGCCAGCAAGAAGAACACAGCCGTGGGGATAAGTTGGACGCGTAATTTCTTCAGCACAAGTACACCAAGATTGTGGAGATTCCACACCTGCGAGGCCTTGTACGCCAGAAATCCGCTGACGAAGAAGAACAACGGCATGCGGAAAAGAATGAGGAACGGCATAGATGACGAATGTCGCCACGACTCACCGAAACCGCTTTGTGCGACGTGATATGCGACGACAAGAATCATGGTGAATCCACGTAGTGCGTCGAGCCATTCCAATCGAGGCTTCTTTGCTGGGGAAATATCGTTCATGGCGACAAAGTTACGAAATTTCTTCAAATGAACAAAGAAAAATCCGATTATCTTTGGTATTTTGCTTGCTTTTTCGTACCTTCGCAGGCAGAAATCAACTTAAAACAAGAAAATGGACATTACAGAAAGATTTTTGAACTATACAAAGTTCGACACTCAGTCAAGCGAAGAGAGCGAAAACGTACCCAGTACCAGTAAGCAACTGCTATTTGCGGAATATTTGAAGAAAGAGTTGGAGCGCGAGGGCTTGGACGATGTGGAAATGGATGACAAAGGCTACATTTACGCCACGCTGAAGGCCAACACGAAGGACAATGTGCCTGTCATTGGCTTCATCTCCCATTATGATACCAGCCCCGACTGTAGCGGAGCTGACATTAAGCCGCAAATCGTGCGCAACTACGACGGTAGCGACATCCTGCTATCAGAAGGCATTGTGTCGAGCCCGAAAAAATTCCCCGAGTTGCTACAACACGTTGGTGAGGACCTCATCGTGACCGACGGCACGACACTGTTGGGTGCCGACGACAAGGCCGGCATCGCTGAAATCGTGCAGGCTATGGTGTATTTGCAGGAACACAAGGAGATTAAACACGGTAAGATTCGTGTGGCGTTCAACCCCGACGAGGAAATCGGCATGGGTGCGCACCATTTCGATGTCGAGAAGTTCGGCTGCGAGTGGGCGTATACAATGGACGGCGGTGACGTAGGCGAGCTTGAGTTTGAGAACTTCAACGCTGCGTCAGCCAAGATTACCATCAAGGGCGTCAGTGTTCACCCAGGCTACGCGAAAGGAAAGATGATCAATGCCAACGCGCTGGCCGCCGAGTTCGCGAAGATGTTACCAGAGGATGAGACCCCAGAGACCACCGAAGGATATCAGGGTTTCTACCACTTGTTGGGCATCACGTCGAACATTGAGCAGGCGAAGTTGTCGTACATCATCCGTGACCACGACCGCGACAAATTTGAGGACCGCAAACGCTTCATCCAGCGCTGCGCTGAACAGATGAACGAGAAATACGGCGCAGATACAGTGGAATGCGCGTTAAGCGACCAATATTATAATATGAAGGAGAAGATTGAACCAGATGCCATGCACGTCATCGACCTCGTGCTACACGCAATGCAAGACTGCGGTGTGGCGCCGAAGGTAAAACCCATCCGCGGTGGCACGGACGGCGCTCAGTTGTCGTTCAAAGGTCTCCCCTGCCCCAACATCTTTGCTGGCGGCATCAACTTCCATGGTCCGTACGAATTCGTGCCCATCCAGTCGATGGAGAAGGCAATGCATGTCATCGTGAAAATTTGCGAACTTACCGCCGAATATAATAAATAAAAGTAAGACGGAAGAGGTTAGAGGCGATGAAAATCTTCAAGAAATCGAGAGGTCTGACACTGATATTGTTGGCGGCGCTGCTGCTGGAAGTCATTTCCGGCATCCAGTACTATTACACTCACTGTATGCTAGCAGAAGAGCTGGAGAAACGCGCAGAGCTGGAGCTAACAACGAAGGTCATCCTGACAAAGAGCAATTTGAACCTCGCCGTAAATTCAGTAAACGGACACCTCTGGGATGTCATGCGCAACATCCACCAACCGGACTCCATGTTAGACGTGGCCGAATGTGTACTCCGCTCACACAAAAATTTGCTCGGCTGCGGCATCGCCTTCGAACCTAACTTCTACCCCGCGAAGGGCCGTCTGTACGAGCCCTACGCCTATTGGCACGACGGAGACGTGGTGAAGGCACAGATTGCCGGCGCCCACCACGACTACACTCAAAACGCGAGCTACCAGAAGGCCGTGCATACGCGAGAATGGCTATGGACGGAGCCGTACTACTACGAGGAGGCGAAAACATCGATGATAACATACGTGCAGCCGCTGAAGGACGCGAAAGACAGCATCATGGCGGTGTTTATGCTCGACTTGTCCACCGACTGGCTGGGCGACACGCTAAACTATCGCCAGCTCTACCCGTCGTCGTACACGCTGCTACTGTCGGAACAGGGCAAGCTGATAGCCGGTCCGCGAACGACAGAGAAGAACGAAGAGGACATCCGCCGCATCATCGCCGTCGTCAACGATGACGACACCGGTAAGCTGCTGTGCAGTAAAGAAAATACGCGCACGTACAGTTTTCAGAGTAGCAACGGCGACGAGGCCTTCGTATTTACTGCCAAGTTCAAAACCGACCCACGCTGGCAGATGGTTGTAGTGTGCTATGAGGACGAGGTGTTCGGTCCGCTACGCGAGGTTCGCGTAAACATCCTTCTGATGATGCTCGTCGGCTTCGCCATCATGGGTTTCATCGTCTACCGCTTCTTCATGAAAGAACGCGACCTAAACAAGACACTGCTGAAACAAACGCGCATTGATAGCGAACTACGCATCGCCCGCGACATCCAGTTGAAAATGTTGCCGATGACGTACCCGCCTTTCCCCAACCGCAGCGACCTTGACATCTACGGTTCGCTGGTACCGGCTCGCGAGGTTGGCGGTGACATGTATGACTTTTTCATCCGTGACGAGAAACTGTTTTTCTGCATCGGCGATGTGTCAGGCAAGGGTGTCCCCGCAGCGATGCTCATGGCGAGCACGCACTCGATGTTCCGCGCATTCTCCAGCCACGGCAACGACCCAGCACAAATCATGTACCGCATCAATGAGTCAGCATGCCAAGGCAACAACTCGAATATGTTCGTTACGATATTCATCGGAGTGCTCAACCTACAGACAGGTCAACTGTGTTACTGCAATGCCGGCCACGATCGCCCCATCGTCATCAACAGCAACGGCATCAGCATGCTCGACGCCAAGCCTCACTTGCCCGTCGGCATATTCGACGACATGCACTACGAAACCGAGGAAAGTGTGCTAACGCCAAACAGCATGATGTTCCTCTATACCGACGGACTGACGGAGGCGATGGCCCCGCTGCCCGCCACCGACCACAATGCAGAGACCGTGCGTCACAATCTGTTTGGCATCGAGCGTGTCATGAGCAACCTGCAACACCATGAGGCACAAATCAGCGCCAAGCAGCTACTCGACAGCATAAACATAGCAGTGAACAACTTCGTCGGCGACGCCGAGCAAAGCGACGACCTCACCATGCTTGCCATCCGCTACACCCCGTCATAGTTTAATACGGCTGATACGATAAATCTGGAAGCGATAGACGCAGAGAGTTATAAGGAAATAACAGCCAACTTGAATCCATAAGATGCGGAGCTCGTTGAGAACATCGCCGAGCGAAGCTCCCATGGAGTTAAGACGTATGAAGGCGCGGCAACCAAAAGTGGATGGGAACAGCCATGAGACGCCCTGCCACATTCCAGGAATGTTGGACTGCGGCCACGAGACACCCGTCATGAACAACAAGGGTACAGATATGAAGACCACAAGCAGCATGACATTCTCGCGATATTTCACCATACACGATACCACCATGCCGAAGAATACGCAGGCGAGCACATAAGGGATCATGAATGCCAGCAGCGTGGTCCATTCTGCCAGCTGCGGGAAATGGAACAATCGCGGAACCCCAGCAGCCAACCAAGCTCCCATGACGGAAAAAATCATCACATAGCACATCGACTTGCCAAAGACTATCGGGAGCGTGCTCTGGTAGTGCGGATTGCGAACAGGAATAAGGTTTCGACCGATATTTTCGTCACGTGCAGTACCTGCCGACAATCCGATGCCGAGCACCAACGTCTGTTGCAAGATAAGCATCAATACTGCAGGTAGTACCGATGAGCCATATCCGCCCTGAGGATTGAACAGCGGCACGTCGTCACAATCCAGAGGTCGTGAGGAAATGACTTCTTCACGCGCAGTATAATGTCCTCCTAACTTTTTCGTCACTTCACTACCCATCTGCATAGTTACCGTTTGTGCTGTTTGGAAAACAGCTTTATACGTCAACATCAGACTCATGTCGCAATAAACGCTGATGGTTCCCTGTTCCAAACGTAGCACGCGAGTCTCGAAATCAGCAGGAATCAGATAAATACCTTTTACCAACTGACGACTGACCAACGATTTTGCCTCATCAAGGTCTTGCGCATAATAAGCCACACGAACTTCAGACGAAGCATCACACATACGCAGGAATTGGCGTGACAAAGCGGAATGCGACTGGTCAACTACACATACAGGAACCTCGTGAACAGCCTCGTTGTTATAAATCCATGAATACAGCAACGGATAGACAATAGGCACTACGATGAAGAAGATGAGCACGCCCTCGTCCTTCAACACTTGCTTCATCTCCTTACACCAGATGAAACACGTATCCGCGATACCTTGATATATATTATGGAATATAGACATAAGTGAGCATTGCATTTTTAATCTTCTTCAATACGAGCCAGGGAAGCAACATGAAAGCTGCAAGAGCCGCGAAATGGAACCACACCTCAATAAGTGGAAATCCATTGAAGACACAACCTTGATAAATCATCCAATAGTGTCGCAGCGGGAAGAGCCACGACAACGACTGCAGTGGGCCGTCCATACCCATAATTGGGAATGCGGAACCTGCCATCGATATGCTAAGCACCGCCCACAGCGAACTGATACTCATCGACATACGTAGCGAGGGCATCAGTCCGAAGGCAAAGATGCCAAAGCCCTGTGATGCTAACACCTGCATCAGCCCCAATAGTACCAACATCCACGGACTTCCCAGATGGGGGAAATGCAAATGGTAGAACACATAATATTCGTAACCATAAATGATAGCCAGCCAAATGAGCATCTGTGGCAGGAACTTGCCAAAGATAGCCACCAGAATGTTGTTATCCGTGAGTGCAAGCCACTTTTTCGACGAGTTAAATTTCAGTTCCGTTCCTAAAGAATACGTAGAAATCAGGAAAATGAACAGCATGATGATACCTGGTACCATCACCGTGGTTAAATAAATGTTGTAGCTTGACCAGGGATTTGCAATCTGATGGAGGTCCATCTTAATAGGTTGTATCAACGTCTGTATCTGCTCGTCTGTAAGTCCTTTGGCACGCATCGTTCCTTGCCCTACAGCAGCCGAACCAAGCGTAGAAATGGTCTTCAGATCTTTCATCATCATGGAACCGGCAGCCATCGTCGTATAGGAATAGTAATACGATATCTTAGGCTGTCGTGAAGCCAACAGCTTCTCCGTCGTACCCTTCGGGATGTAAAGGAATCCGTAAATCTCGTTACGCTGAACAGCCTTACGAGCCTCCGTGACACTAGGATAATGGGCCACGACTTTCGACATCTGGAATCCGTCCAATTTGAGTCCCAATGCCCTCGACGTCGACGTATTGTCCAAGTCAACGACACCCACTGGCATACTTGTAGGCAGACCGTCATCCATCATAGAGGTGAAGAAAAAGATCACCAGCAATGGGAACAGTACCATGCAGAAGCGGTAGATGTGATTCTTACGCAGAATCAACAGCTCTCGCATCATGACCTCGTATATCTGTCTCAGCCTTTTCAATTGCCAACTATTTAACAATCAGCGACATACCAGGACGCAAGCCGTCGAATTTCTCCGTCGGACGAGCTCTGACCTCGAAAGTCTTCAGGTCGTATTGACCATTGGCCTTGGTAGCTTTCCATACAGCAAACGAACCTTGGTCCTTTATATAATAGACCTTCATTTCCACCTCTTTATTAAAGGCGGGCACGAAAGCCTTGAAAGTCTTGCCGACTTCCATGCCGTTCAACTGGTCTTCACGAACGTTGAAAGTACCCCACATGTCCTGCATCATCGAGATAGTCATAATAGGTGAACCGGTTCCCACCAGTTCTCCAACCTTCGGATAGATACTGCTAACTTCGCCTTCCATCTGGGCAATCTGCACAGTCTCGTGGATGTAGCTGTTTACCTCCTGCACAGCACCGCGGGCACGACCGACCTGAGCGGCAGCAGCCAGCTTATCCTCACGGCGAGCACCGTTCTGTGCCATCTGATACTGACTTTCGGCAGCCTTGCATTGTGCCTCCATAGCCTTGTAGTTAGCATACACCTCATCACGCTTCTGAGCCGAGATGACACCCTCGTCGAAGAGACGTTGGATGCGCTGATACGATTTCTCGGCAATCTCCAATCCTGCCTTTGCCTGTTGCCATACTTGATAAGCACCTTGGATTTGCTCCTGACGTGCTCCGTTCTGTGCTTTCAGTTCCAGTGCCGCAGCAGCATTCTCTGCGCTCTGGGCCTGTTCCATCTTGGCGCGCACATCTGGAGCATCCAAAATGGCCAGCGTATCGCCAACCTTAACGTAATCGCCTTCTTTCACTCTGATTTCCAGAATACGTCCTGGAACCTTACTCGACACACGATATTCACTGACTTCCACCTGTCCCTGAATCAGTTCAGGGTCACGTCCCAATGCGAAGAAACCTATCAGGGCCACAATGATGACGACCACTGAGAACCCGAGAATTGCAAACAGGATGTTCTTATGTTGTTCTTTAGCCTGGTTTGACATAATCTTTATATTTTGAACTTTAAATTTTCTAATCGTTTCTTTAGTACGCTTGCCTTAGCAAGAACTTTAACCTTTCAACTTTAACCTTTCAACTTTAATCTAGTGTGCCAAGGGCTTTCTGCAGGTTCACCTGACTGAGCTTGACATCTATCTCTGCATCTATCCTCTGCGACTGGGCCTGCAGCCATGCTGTCTGAGCCTCCATCACAGTAGTCGACGAAATAACACCTTCCCTGAATCCGAGATTGGCCGTTCGCAGGTTCTCGTCGGCTTTCTGGATATTGACCTTCGCCATCTCCAGTTTCTTGTTAGCCTCTTGCACCTGGAAGTTGCTCTGATTCACCTGCAGAGTGATCTTTTCGCGGGCATCGTCCATTTTCAACCGAGCAATGGTCGTTGCACCTTTCGATGCACGTACCTTATATGCCACATCACCCCAGTTCCAGATGGGGACACGTACCATGACGCCAACATTCCATACGCCTCCGAACTTACGCTGGAAGCCATTATAGAGATTGGGATTCGACACCAGATAACCACCCGTCAACATCACCTGCGGCAGATTGCCGGCTTTCAGGATGTTCGTCAGTTGCTTGCTCATATCGACCACATTCTGCAGTTGTCTCAACTCCGGACGATTCTCCAAAGCCTGGTCCACTTCCATCTGTGGTGTTACTTCTGTCACAGTTTCCAACGTTTCCTTCTCTTCGTCAGCCAAAATGATTTGTTCTGATACAGGCATTCCGCACAACTGGCAGAGCAGCATCTTCGACAGTACCAGACCGTCGTTCACCTTGGTGAGCATCATCTCGGCCTCGTTGACCTTTACGCTGACACTCAAACCCTCGCTACGAGTGGCCACACCCTCCTGAATCATCTTCTGCACGTCGTCGTCCAGCTTCTTCACCAGGTCGAGATAGCCCTCTGCCAACTTCTGCTTGTGACGCAACGACACCACTTGCCAGTAAGTCTGGTCAATGCTATACAGCGTCTGCTGCCTTGTCTGTTCAGCAGAGTTACAGGCCAGTTCCTCGCCAAGATCAGCCATCTTGTTCATAGCGATGATGGCACCGCCCATAAACACAGGCTGCGTCACCATCACGGCTCCGGCAAACATGTTTCGCGTGTCAGTATGGAATGCATCCACAATACCATTGCCGAGGCCGTCAAGCGGAGCGCCGAGACCGGCAGCCAACTGACCAACATTAGTGGCAATGCCTTCCTGGGTGATGCCCAATGCATTCAGCATTTTCCAAGTACCTTCCGGCACCTGCGACATCATATCATTCACTTTTCCTCCAATACCACCGGCCAGCGAAGTGCCCAAATTCGAGAGCGTCTCCTTCTGCTCGTCACTGAGCAGCGAGATTTCCTTGCTGGTCCATTCGTAGCCGCCCAGCGCGCTGACATGCGGCAGGTATTTTGTACGTGCCGACTTACGCACATTGGCAGCAACCTCCTGCTTGACGCGCGAAATACTGAGCTGCTTGTTGTTGCGGAGCGCCATGGCCCTGCAACTGTCCAGCGAGAGCAGCCGTTGTGCGACAGTCCCTTGTGGCAGCCCTGCAGCAAGCAGGAAGAAAGCAATGATTTTATTCTTCATTCTTTATTTTTCAAATGTAAAATTTCTCGATCCAATAGCCTGTCCGTCACAGAAGATGCTGACGTTATACTGTCCACCACCAAGGTATTCGTTCACCGTCCAATAGAGGGTCAGCGCCGTTTCTTCACCAGTATATTCGATGCTCTTCTTCATCGACCACGCCATCTGCTTACCGCTATATTCAAACGTGCCTCCGCCATTGAGCACCTCACCTTCTGGCGTCATTACACGTACATAGACGTTACGCGTGCCGTTGCTGGCGGTAACGTTCTTCGTGATGACAAACGACACACCCAGCGACTTGGCATCCTTCATCTTCTTCGCCACCTTGCCGTTCTTCTTCAAAGGTGTCAGCGAGATATTCGTAGCATCCAGCTGGGCGGCAATAGCCACCTTCTCCGACAACGAAGCCTTCTCCGTCGTCAACGTCTGGTTCTGCTGGTTGCTCTGCTCCAATGCCGAACGCACACGGTCGTTCTCCGTCATCAGGTCCTGATTCAGACGGTTCAGCGAGTCAATCTGTATCACATACGACCGCAACACGGCACGCACCGTGGCCAGTTCCTTCTTCAGTCGGGTAATCTCGGCCGCATCACTGGCGTGTGTACGTTTCAACTCTTCCAGCAGTTTCTGCGTGTGTTCCTGTTCACGAGTCAGTTCGGCAATGATGGAGTCGTTCTTGATATAGGTCTTCATCTCGTTGTATTGCAAGGCGAAGTTCTGATACTCTTTCTCCATTTCCTGCTTGTCCAACTCTGCCAACTGCTGCATATCCTGATTGGTTTGCTTCTCCTGTTTCAGGCTATAGCCCAACCAACCGATCACTGCCAACAGAGCAACGATGACAACGCTCACAAGAGCCCTATTTACTACCTTTTTTTCCATAATTTCTCAATTTTGGCTGCAAATTTAGCATTTTTCTATGAAAAACACAAGGAAAAGTTGCTTGTTTTCAATTTATTCACTATATTTGCATCATTATTAACATCATTATTAACGTACTGAGACCTGAAACGGATGAAAAAAGCGGGCTTTTTATATCGTGTGTTCGACTTATATTACGACGGTTTCCGCTCCATGAAACTAGGACGGACGCTGTGGGCCATCATCCTCATCAAACTTTTTGTCATTTTCGTCATCTTGAAGTTGTTTTTCTTCCCCAACTTCCTGAAGACGCATGCTGCCGAGGGCGAAGAGCCCGATTTTGTCGCTTCAGAGGTGATTGACCGCGCCTCGCCCTGACATCCCTACCCTCTCTAACAAAACCGACAATTCCTAACAAAACCTAACAATATGAATGATTTACTTTTAAGCATCGACGCTGGCTCCATCAACTGGGCACGAGCACAATTCGCATTGACAGCCATCTACCATTGGCTGTTCGTTCCGCTGACTCTCGGACTGGCTGTCATCATGGGTATCTGCGAGACCATTTGGTATCGCAAGCTCAATTGTTCGAAAGGAACAATTGTCGACGATTCCGTCGACACTTTTTGGCGCAACTGCGCACAGTTCTGGCAAAAACTCTTCGGCATCAATTTCGCCATGGGTGTTGCCACAGGTATCATCCTTGAGTTTGAATTCGGCACCAACTGGTCGAACTACTCTTGGTTCGTAGGCGATATCTTCGGCGCGCCACTGGCCGTCGAGGGCATCGTGGCATTCTTTATGGAGTCCACCTTCGTGGCCGTGATGTTCTTCGGCTGGAAGAAGGTCTCTCCCGGCTTCCATCTCGCCTCCACATGGCTCACAGGCTTGGGCGCAACGATTTCCGCCTGGTGGATTCTGGTGGCCAATGCATGGATGCAGTATCCCGTTGGTTGCGAGTTCAATCCTGACACCATGCGCAACGAGATGGTATCGTTCTTCGACGTAGCCCTCTCGCCGTTTGCCATCGACAAGTTCTGCCACACGGTCATCTCTGCATGGATCATCGGAGCCATCTTCGTGGTGGCCGTTTCCTGCTGGTATCTCATGCAGAAACGCGAGACGAAACTGGCCATCGAGAGCATCAAGATTGGTGCCATCGTGGGTCTCATCGCCTCGTTGGGTGCTGCCATGACAGGACATAAGTCGGCACAGAGCGTTGCCGAGGTACAGCCCATGAAACTGGCAGCTATGGAGGCACTCTACAATGGCGGCACGGACATTGGTCTTACAGCTGTAGCTTGGGTGAACCCCTTCGTTCAGCCCGACTATTTGAGCGAAGAGTCTGCTCCGCTGAAGATTGAGATGCCTTACGCCCTGTCGTTTATGGCCACCAACGACATCCACGGCTACGTGCCTGGCATCAACGACATCCTCAACGGCTATACCAAACCCGACGGCACACGCGAGCCGTCCGTCGACGAGAAGATTGCTCGCGGTAAACTGGCCATCACCGCCCTTGCTGCCTACCGTAAGGCCAAGAGCGAAGGTGCCGGCGAAGCTGTTCTGAACGCGCAGCTCTCAACAATTAAGGAGAACATGCCTTACTTCGGCTATGGCTACGTCAAGAACAAGGCCGACCTCGTGCCTTACGTTCCCGTCAATTTCTGGGCATTCCGCATTATGGTGGGACTGGGCTGCATCTTCATCCTCTACTTTGCCGTCCTGCTGATCATGACTGTCCGCATCCCCTGGCTGTCAGCCATTGTCCGTCGCTTGCTGGCCATCGTCTGCATACTGCCAGAGACGGAAGCCGACGACCGTTGCTCCATCGCCACACTGCCGAAATGGCATTACTGGGTGCCCATCATCCTCGTCCCGCTGGCCTACATCGCCTCCGAGAGCGGCTGGCTGGTCGCTGAGTTCGGTCGTCAGCCATGGACCATTCAGGACATGCTTCCCACATGGGTTGGCGTCAGCGACGTCGATGGTTTCAGCGTCGCCCTGACCTTCATCCTCTTCCTCATCCTCTTCACCACCATGCTGGCTGTCGAGATTAACATTATGCTCAAACAAATCAAGAAAGGACCCAAATCATGACATACGATTTCTTACAGCACTACTGGTGCTTCCTGGTATCACTCCTTGGTGCATTACTGGTTTTCCTGTTGTTCGTTCAGGGTGCCAACTCGATGGTGCGTTCGTTGGGTTATACCGACGAGGGACGCCGACTCATCATCAATTCCACAGGCCGTAAATGGGAGTTCACGTTCACCACGCTGGTCACCTTCGGCGGTGCCTTCTTCGCCTCGTTCCCGCTGTTCTACAGCACCTCGTTTGGCGGAGCCTACTGGCTGTGGATGATCATCCTTTTCACCTTCGTCGTCCAGGCTGTCAGCTACGAATTCCAGAACAAACTAGGCAACATCTTTGGTGTAAAGACTTTCCAAATGTGTCTGGTTATCAACGGATTATTAGGACCGCTACTCCTTGGTGGTGCAGTCGCAACATTCTTCGAGGGCTCCAACTTTATTGTCGCCAAAGAGAACCTGGTCGACACTGGTGCCATCACGCCAGTCATCAGCCAATGGGCCAACGCTTCTCACGGTCTCGACGCCCTGCTCAACCCCTGGGTATTGGTGTTCGGACTGGCCGTCATGTTCCTGGCACGCGTGTTGGGCATCCTCTATATTATTAATAATGTGGACGACGAGGACATCCGTTCACGGGCCAGCGTCCGGCTCATCGGAGCTGCCGTTCCCTTCCTCGTGCTGTTTGTGGCTTATCTGGTCCATCTGCTCTTGAAGGACGGCTATGCCTACGACGAGTCAGGGCTCATCTCGATAGTGCCTTACAAGTACCTCGACAATTTCCTCACGCTCTGGCCGCTCACCATCCTCTTCCTCATTGGTGTCGTCATGGTGCTCTTTGCCATTGGCAAGACCATTGTGTCGAAAGATTACATCGGTGGCATCTGGCCTGCCGGCATTGGCGTCGTATTCGTCGTACTGCCCCTGCTGCTCATGTCAGCATGGAATGGCACGGCCTACTATCCCTCCACGGCCGATCTGCAGTCGTCGCTGACCATTGCCAATTCGTGCAGCAGCGAGTTCACCCTGCGCACCATGTTCTACGTCAGTCTCATCATCCCCTTCGTCCTAGCCTACATCGTCTATGCATGGTGGGCTATCGACAAGAAAAAGCTCGACAAACAGGAGATTGCCGACGACCACGCATACTAAGATTCTGCGCATCGCAGTACCCTCAATAGTGTCGAACATCACCGTTCCGCTGTTGGGACTCGTCGATGTGGCCATTGTCGGCCACATGGGCAGTCCCGTATATATCGGTGCGGTGGCAGTGGCGTCCATGATTTTCAGCCTGGCCTACTGGCTCTTCGGATTTCTCCGCATGGGCGTCAGCGGAATGACGGCTCAGGCGTTGGGACGTCGCGACATGACGGAGGTCACGCGCCTGTTGGTGCGTTCGCTGGCTGTCGCACTGACCATCGCCCAGCTGTTCCTCGTGCTACAGATACCCATCCGGTGGCTCGCATTCGCGCTGATAGGTCCTACGCCAGATGTCGCGCCCCTCGCCACCACCTATTTCCATATCGTCATCTGGGGAGCGCCGGCGTCGTTGGCACTATACAGCCTGCTGGGATGGTTCATCGGCATGCAGAACTCGCAATCTCCCCTGGTGATTTCCATCACCCAGAACGTTGTCAACATCCTCGTCTCGCTGACGCTGGTCTATGGCTTCGGCATGAAAATCGAGGGTGTTGCCCTGGGGACGCTCATCGCACAGTATGTCGGACTCTTCACGGCTATAGCCTTGCTGCTGAAATATTACAGAAGGCTGCTACCCTATTTCCGAAGCGAGGGACTGATGCGTAACATCCACCAGTTCTTCGTCGTCAATCGCGACATCTTCCTCCGCACACTATGCCTCGTCGCCGTCACCCTCTATTTCACGTCGGCAGGCGCACGTAGCGGAGCCGTCATCCTCTCCGTCAATACGGTCATGATGCAGCTCTACCTCTTCTTCTCCTATTTCATGGACGGCTTCGCCTATGCCGGCGAGGCCTTGGGGGGCAAGACCTACGGAGCAGGCAACACTTCCGCCTTCCGCGATGCCGTTCACTGTCTGTTTCTCTGGGCCGCAGGCGTCACCCTGCTGTTTACGCTGGTCTATGTCGTGGCAGGACTAGGAATCGTAAGTCTGCTGACCGACGAACCACAGGTGCTGGCCGCTGCCGACCGCTTTCTCCCCTGGGTGTGGCTCGTTCCCGTTGCCGGAGCGGCAGCATTCATCTGGGACGGCATCTTCATCGGCATCACCGCCACGCGCGGCATGCTCCTGTCGTCGTTCGTCGCTGCCCTCTGCTTCTTTGCCGTTTTCCTATTGACAAAGACCGCCATGGGCAACCACGGCCTGTGGCTAGCCTTCGTCATCTACCTCGCCATGCGCGGTATCCTCCAAACCCTGATGATGCGTTCGCGTATTACCAGTCGGCCAAGTTAGCCTGCGCCTCAATGCGCGTCTCAGTCTTGTCGTCCAAGGCGGGGAAAAAGTCCATCCGCGTCAGACGTTCTATCTCGTCCACGGTACGCACGGCATCCTTCATGGCCTGCTTCTTACCCTCGTTGCGATAGACGAATCCGATGGCCTTCGGACTGCCCTTCCTGCAGAGCACCACCTTGAAGAATGCCTCGGGCACCCACACCTTGTTGCGCCCGATGGTTTTCTGGTCGCCTGTCGTGTTGAACAACGGCCCGCAGACAATGTCCACGGCACCGTATTTCCTTGCCCACTCGCGACAGAGCATTTCCAGGTCGTTCCATTCATATTTGTTCAGCCCGTGGTTCTGCGGACAGATGTTCGTAAACAGAAACGACTGCGCCATAGCCTCCTTGTCCCACTTGTTGTCGCCCGCCGGACACATGTGCCCACGGTCGTAGCGCGAATTATAATAGTCGTTGTCCGTGGCACGGCTGCCCAGGGCAATGTCCATGTCCTCCATGAATTTCTCCTCATGGCGCTGCTGCTTGCCACGCGTATGGGCCGCTGTCAGGTGCCACGCCACCCAGTTCGGCGTCTTCGTCGTCGCGTTATACGACGTCGTGTAGCCCTTGCGATGCAACACCTGCTCAGGACGGTCTTTCAGCGGAGCCGGAATCTCGTACTGCTCCACGGCCTTTTGGCCCTTGAACGCCAGCACACCCACCGCCACCGCTCCTATACATACAATGCTATATAGCTTCATCTTCATATACTATTTTTGGGCGACAAAGTTACGAATAAGAGAGCAAAATGCAAAATGAAAACGAGTTTTTCTTTTCATTTTTGAGCGAAAGGACTCGAACTTGTTCGCTGCCGTCGTTCGTACATCGTTCGTATATCGTAGGCGTAAAAATGGTATGACGAAAAATCAATGCAATGCAATATTGCAATATTACTCTTAGTATTTTATAAAACTTCTCCAAATTTCTTCCACCACCAAGCAGCTCGCTCACGCTCTTTTCGGATGGCAGCAAGCACCTCTTTATAGTTCAGCTGATTGATTTCAATGCTGTCACGATTACCTTGAAACACAATGATGAACGAAGTGTCGCCATCTATATACGTTGGACTCTGATGCATCCCTAACAGCTTGCCGAGATAATCATCAAACTGCGTCTCGCTTTCCGTTAAAAACAATTGATACACCCTTCTAGGAGTGTTTACAGCCTCAATGAGCTTTACCGTACCCATTCTCGCCACATCATTCACCTCAACTATCTTAAACTCATCCTGCCTGACATCCAACGGCTCCGTCAGTCCCTTGCATTGCGTTCTGGGGAAGGCGACATACTCACCCAGGCGCTCTTTGCTGATTTTTGTCACCTTCATGTTTGTCAATACTCCTTTAATACATAAGTTCCGTTGGCCAGTGTCCGCACTTCAAGAAGACCTTGATAACAAGTCGCGACCATCTTTCGGAAGTCTGAGAGCCGGAGTGCTCCATGGTCTTTGTCCACCCATTGGTTGCTAAGGTAAAGGGTTTCACCGTCAACGTCGAAAGGATTATCAAACCACCTCGTCGATGTACTGCGTGTGTTACGCTCCAACAGTTCGTCGTATGAACAGCTGACAAACATCCCGTTCAAATTGAACTCATCGTCCTTGACCACAGTGATCAACTGATTGCGACGGAAGTAAGGCATTAGGGAATCCAGCTTGTCAAGATGATACAGTTGCTTTACGACGTCTAAGACAAAGCCATTCACCGTATGACTCTTTACGAGATACTCGCCAGGCACATCATCCGTGGCCTCTGCTTCGGCTTCTGTATGTTCACCAAACAATGTCATCGGTTCGTATTCAGGCTCGTCCGATTCCTCATCGTCCCATTCAACCTCAATACCAAGATGTGGCAGGAATTCGGCAAGTAATCTGAGGTCTTTCACCTTTTGTTCATTGCTCAGTTGTCTCAACACGTAAAAACCATCAACCATTTTTTGTGGAGGCGAGACATTCCTGTCTCTTTTCACCTCTTGCCGCTCTACGATACAGATGTCTTTCTCTTCCACCTGATGCCAGGCTTTATGGTTATATCGGTTGTTGTAAATGAACTCCAGTCCTATTTTCTTCAGCGTCTTAATCCATGTGCCTACAGCCTTGCGCTCATGGAATACCGTCCCATCGGCAAACCTTACGGTGAAGCCTACAGACACGCGCTTTTGTCTACGTTCTGCCTTCGTGGCCTTATCATCCGTCTCAACAACGGTTTCCTCTTCTATCGGCTCAGGAGGACACGGAGTCTTTTTAGTTCCCTCTTTTTCATCTTCTTGTTGTGGACGCAGATAATCAATAGATACACTTTCGCCGGGAACATTGTCAATAGTTATCCTTACAGGGCAGCGCAGTTTGGAGATGGCTTCTTCGGCAGCCTGTCTAATCAGGGGGATAACGTCTTGCATCACATATTCGTCCTCGGCCTCTTCAATGGATTTCTTTTGTTCATCGGACAGTGGTGTACCTTTTCTGTTGAGGTATTCCATTGTTCTGTAGAATTCTTCGATGTTCATATCTTTATCGTTTTAAGTTTTACTATTCGTTGTCCCAGAACTCCTCAAAGCGGTGGTAAGACTGCTGGTCGCCAAAGCGCCCCAGATTGTCCGTGAAGTCGATTATGCGACAGGTCTCTGTCCCTCCGAACTCTGGCCCTCGCAGTCCTCTGCCTACGATTTGCTCATAGAGTATGTCGCTGAAGATGGGACGGCAGATGACGATGTAGTTCGTCTTAGGAGCATCGAATCCCGTAGTCAGCACACTGTGATTGATTAGGAACTCAATCTCTCCATTGCGGAACCGCTCAATATATACCAGCCGCTTGCTTCGGGGGGTGTTGGCAGTAATAGCTGCGGCCTTTCTGCCGTTCACGACTAATGCTGCAGCCAGCAGTCTGGCATGCTCCACGTTGCAGGCATAGACAATCACTTGTCCCTGTTCGATGGCAAGCAGTCTTTCCAGTATCTTCTTGTTCCTGTCGGCATTCCTGGCCAGCTCCTTACAGCCCCGTGACATTTCAAACTCCAGTTCATCGAGCGACGGGTCTGGATAGCCGGGTTCGTATTTGACGGTATAGATAGCACCGGTGGCGATAATCTCGTGGATGGGACGAGCCAAGTATCCCTTGGCTCGGAAATAATGTACAGGTCTGTCCCGATACTCTTCTGGCAGGTTGGGTGTCACCAGTCTGAATACGAAGAATCGTGTCAGTTTCGTAATGTCATCCGTACGTCCAGGAGTAGCAGTTAGTCCACACACGGGGAACATCTTTTCTCCCCTGATACGCTGGCTGTACTCATAGAAGGTGTTATACATCATGGTCACCGCCCTATGTGCCTCGTCGATAATACAGGCCCCGCAGTTCTCTATCAGCAAGCGTGTCTCCTCATTGCCACCGTTAAGCAGAGCTTGATATAGTTTATTGATGCTGCATACCACCACGCCTCCACACATATCGGCTTCGTGAAGACGGTGTCCGCCGTACATTCTGTATATACGCAAGCTCTCTGTGAACTCCATGTGTTGCCATATCTGTTGGAAGGTCACGATAGCCTGCTCACACAGTTCTTCACTTTGGGCTATCCATATCAGGTATTTCCCGGCGAAGAATCTCGGGCGCAGGAACTCTGTGTAGGCTTCAACGGCTATGCGCGTCTTTCCCGAACCTGTAGGCAGGCTGATGAGGCACTTTGCATCGTCGCCGAGTTCTGTCAAAGCCTTCTTCAGTTCGTCCTTCAAGTGCAGCTGGTAGTCCTTTAGCGTGGGTAACCGCTTATAGGGTTCCACGTCCTCATAGTCCTCATAGCGCAGCGTACCGCTTTTCTTTCCGCTGAATAATTGGTCAATGCCCGAATTCTCCATGAAGGCCCTGGGCCAGGCACCACCTCGCATCCAGTTCAGCTCGGCCAGTTTCCGTGTTTTGTGACGGTCGCTCTTACCATTTGAACCGCAACGCTTCATGAACTCGTCTTCCCTCACATCATCAGTCCAACAGTCTATGATTTTCTTTCTCAGCTCCTTAGTGCTCTGACTGCTGCCTGCAAAGAAATCGGAACCCTCCACCCGCAGCATCAGCTCTAACTTTTCGTAAGTAGTCAAACTTCTCTCAAGAATATTGAGCAGGTTCGACATGTCACGCTCCTCAGCCAGCATGTTGATAAACCTGCCTGAGAGACCATAGTTGTTAATCAGCAGTTGCGCCGTTTCCTTGTAGATGCTCATAATTCTGTTACTTGTTGCCCTTAGCCCTGTTATGCGTCTTGCAGAGCATCTGGCAGTTCTCGATACTGGTGGCTCCGCCTTTGCTCCATGCCGACACGTGGTCTGCATCCATCTCCGCAGGTTTCCATATCTTCGTTCGGTTGGCATCGGGACCAATGGCACAGAGCGGACAGTTGCTGATACCTTTCTCTGTGGCCTCCTGAGTCTGCCGGCGGTAGACGGCACGCTTCGTGGCCTCGTCAAAGATACGAATGTCGAGCAACTTCCTATCCTGACATCCGCCAAGCACATATTCAAATATACCTTTGCGGTTCTTCACGTAGGGATCAGCATAAAGTTGATGCACCTTTTCGGCAACCTCTGCTGGACTATATGGCTTCAAGTGGTATGTCTCATAAAGACGCCCCCATTCCAAACCTCGCATTTCGCTTTCAACATCAGTGAATACTGAGCCAATCCAGTCGATGACACTGTTGAAATATGCTTTCATCTCGCTGATATCACCCTGATGACGATGCTTACTCATATAGTCCTCCACCTGTCCGCGACTCACCCATTGTAGAGCACGTTCAAGATAATCCTGACGATTTACGGCTCCACTCACAAAGTGACTCCACTTCTGTATGTTTGCGTTCTGGGAATTACTGAATTCCGCCTTTGCTGTCGTCACGAACTCACCAGAATAGACGGCATTTAGCAGTTCTTGGCGATTCAACGGAACACCGGCGATGTTCACCGTCTCGAACCACTTGCGAATCTCGTCCTCCGTGCCTTCGCATTCATATACCAACAGCCTAGTGTCGGCTATCCGCTGTTTCAGATTCTCAGGCAGACTGCTAAAGTATTGAGGTATGCCGTTCTGGTCGATGATTGCGAGTTTACCCGTGACGAAGCGTCCCAGCGATGTGATGCGTTGCTGACCGTCAAGCACCTCCCATCGGTCTTCGTCGGTCTTGTTGAAGTAGAACACGCCCAGCGGGTAGCTGTTCAGGGCCGATTGCACCACGGCCACATCCTTCTTGCCGTCAGCATAAATATAGTTACGTTGATACTCGGGCTGGATGGTCAGACGACCAGAAAGACCATAAAGGCCCTTGCCTTCCAATTCGTTATATACGAAGCCGTCGCAGACCTCGCTCACAGTGTAGGTTCTTAGCTTTGTATCCATAATGTTATTGTTTTTTGCGGATAAATATTCTTTTGTATTCAGAGTGTACCATGCGTCCTTCTTTATTCATATAATATGTTTTCTTTTCACCTTTCCCTATCAGTACGGCATTTTCATTTGTTTTTGTTCCCAATGCTCCTGTTTCTATGTCATCTATTGTTCTATATTCTTTGTATTCATTATAACGACGCAGATCAGGGAAATCATCATGGCATCCAAATTGTGTCAATCCTAATATCTCAAATTGTTCAGGACAATACTTGTCAAGAAAAGAAATAGGTACACCCATCACCCCATTGTAGTCAGATGGAATTGCGTCGGTAAATGGAACCTCAATTGCATCATAATTGTCATATTGTTCATAACTATTTTTTCCCTTTATCTCCTTATGACGACTATACTTCAAGTTGTCCTCCATTGTCATTAGTTGTAAATACTGATGACGACGTCCATGATCAAGATTGGTAAGCCATATTGAAGGAACATTTTTCATGTTAATACCATCTACTACCTTATCAACATCATCGGGGTTCTTAGTTTCAAACCACATACCACCGGCCCATTCTTTTCTGCCAGACCATATTTTGTTTTCTTTAAAATATGGAAATATCTCTTTTATTGTCACACAATTCTTGTTGCCAATCATGATAAATGATTTACCACTTTCCATAATCCATGCAAAGAAATCACGGAATAAGGAAAAAGGTGGATTGGTGACAATAATGTCTGATTCATCACGTAATTGAGTAACTTCTTTGCTTCTGAAGTCACCATCGCCTTGCAGATAATCCCACTCTAAGTCATCGAGATTAATGCGCCCATCACCTGTCTTGTCATGTGTCAGTACGAATATCTTTCCGTGAGTCTGTGTCTTGACAGAATCATAGTGTGGGGAATTGGTCTCAAGAAAAGACAACTGTACAGGATATTTATATTTCTTACTCTCTGGTGCATAACTAGTTGAAATCAGTTTCCGCATACCCAATCGCTCAAAGTTCTGGGCGAAGTAGCGGGTAAAATTGCTCCAATCAGGATCATCACACGGTAACAATACCGTTTTGTCTCGGAATACGTCAGTGTCGTACTCCAGATAGGCTTCCATTTCACGCTCAATGTCGTGATATTGGGTGTAGAACTCGTCGTTCTTGGCTGACTTTGCAGCCGATAGTTTCTCGTTTGCCATAGTCGCAATTGATAGTTTTACGTTCCTGTCAGCATCTGACTATCAATCGCAAACGCACAAAGAAAGCGTGACACTTCTTATGCGTTAAGCTGGGGCTTGCGTAGGAATTGGAACCCCATCCAGTCTAAGAATGCATCACGCCTATTGGCGAGTCTGCATTGCTATATTGACTGGAATAGGGATGCCGCTATCCAGCACCCCGCAATCTCTATTACTTCCGAGCGTTATTATTCCAAATTGTTTCCTACGCAATTTTGCTTAACGCGAAATAATAGCAAATGCTTCTTTGTTAGTCCGAATTTCTCCCCGAACCGAGGGCAAAGATAGTAATTATTTTTGGAACGACAAAATGATTTTGTGTTTTTCTATCAAAAAGAACATCATAACACGAAATCCAAAGTAAAAGACAAAGAAAATAAGATAGTATGATACCTAAAATGCTACAGCATTGGACTAAAGATATAATACCCTAATAAAATTAGGGTATAATTATAAGTGTTAAAAAATTAACATTTCGTTCTCGTTGCTCCCAATACCGTCTACTACTGTTTTTCCTTTCCATTTAACTTCCTGATAATCTTTTAGTTACTAATAAAAAAGTCAAATCTCTTTACTTTTTGCATTATGTCGTGTCCGCCTCGTGTCCACGGCTTTCACTATCTTTGCAGGCGACAGCTTCGCCGAAAAAAAAATTGGAAATGGTATGCGCTCACATGAGGACTGCACCACGAAACGACGAAGCTATGATGAAGAACTGTATTCCTTTTGCCAACATCGTTTTTGTGCGGGTTCTCCTCTGCCCTTGATTTTCCTCTAAGGAATGCTTTTCTTGGGGATATCGAGGGGGCAAAACTCCGGTAAACACAAAAACGAATATGAAGAAGTATGCGAAAAAGAGCAAAGCTCAAGAGAAAAGAAATGAGTTCCCAAAAGGGAAGCGTTTGATTGATTTGGTGAAGAAGGATCACCACCGTGAATTACAAGTGTTAGTAGAGAATCTCCGTCCATGGCTTATAGACGGAGAGGATGCTGATTGGAAAAAGATTAGGCGGATAGACATTGAGTATTCGAAAATCAAGCATTCCAGACGATGTAAAGGCGAGAACATAATCACAAAAGATGAGTTCATTGAGATAATCTCAGAGTTTCTAATCTGCATTGGCAGAGGCAAGGGATTGAATGTGTCGTTGGAGGCTTTCATCCGATATCTCGTTTCACCGAAACACAGCAATTTTGGAATGCAGGTCAACTCACTTACCACAAAGATTCATAGGCAGTTAGCCTATCTAGAAAGCAAGAAAAAGTTAGTAGCACTTAAAGAATAAAAGGACTTAAGGATAATTAAGTAGTTTGGAGTCGTAGTAGAAATGTTACTATCTTTGCAACCAGTTTTCCGCCGGTTGCTTTCGTTTTATGGCGATGAGTTTACCTGCGAACTGTATTAGAATAGTTTAAATCGTTTAAAAATAATTTTAGTCATGCAGATCATTGAAAGTTATTACAGCAAGGATTTTCGGGACATTAACCCGGAGGAGTTGGTAACGATGATTCGTACCGATGAGTTGATGAAGGCACAGACAGAGTTGCACCGTGGTCTACTGGTCAAGGGCGGCTATCAGAAGGATTCTGTGGAGTGTATTCAAGCCAAGAAAGAGAAGAAGAAGCTTCCTCAGGTAGCCATATCTTTCCGTATGGTAGGCGGCAAAGAAAAGATTCACTGTCGTGAATGTCTGAACCACGTCATGATTGACTTCGACGCCAAGAACCCCGGCGAACAGCTTCCGTCAGAGGAGTTGGAGCGCGTCATTACCATCATGCGTACATCTTATCATACAGAAATAGGCTGTCGCAGCATTTCCGATCTGGGTTACCACATCGTAGTGCCTTTCATCTTGCCTGAGGGCATCACCATTGATCTGGCTACTGATTTCAAGCGCGGTGAGGCTATTTTCAAGCGTGTCCACCAATATATTAATAATGTATATGGAGTATGGTGTGGACATCAAATGGATCCAGAATGCAGCAACATCAACCGCATGATGGGGCTGGGCTACGACCCAGAGGCCGTATATCGTCCTGATGTACGTCCGTTCCGTCTGTCACGGCAGGATCTCGGCATTGATGACGAGGGCAACCTGAAGGAGATGAAAACTCCTCGCTGGGCTGCGGGCAAGGACGGAAAGCATTTGGCCGTAGCCTTGGGTGACAGTCTTCAGCGTGCTGAGAAGATGGTTCGTGAAGATGGTGTTGATTTCGCTTCTGGCAGTCATCACAATTTCGTGATGCGCGTGGGCTTTATTCTCAACCGTTTGGGTATTGATGAGGATCAAGCTGCCCAAGCAGCAGACAACGCATATGCAGCCGAGATGAGCGACAGTCCATCAGCTATCATCCATAGTTGTTACCGCACTGCGGCCTGTGAGTTCGGCGCATGGATGGAGAAACGTTCCAGTAATGCAGTG
>ONKX01000045.1 GCA_900318555.1 uncultured Prevotellaceae bacterium
TAACGGTATCACAAGTAATGTCATACTCGCTGGGGACGGTAAAGCTGTCGCGATTGATGATGCGGATCGTACCGTCGTGCTCGTCGCGCTTGAAAGTGAGTGGCTGATAAACATACTGCACCTCATAGTAATGCGGATGAGGTGTGCGGTCGGGGGCCAACAGTCCATTGATGCAGAAGGCATCGAGGTTAGGTTTGTCGCCATAGTCACCGCCATAGGCCCAAAACGCGACGTTGCCGTCTTTCTTCAAGAGTCCCTGATCCACCCAGTCCCAGATGGCTGCACCTACAATGCTGCTGTCGGCATAGATGACATCCCAGTACTCCTGCAGATTACCCATCGAGTTACCCATGGCGTGAGCGTATTCGCGGGCAATCATGGGTTTTTCGGTTTCTTTGACAGCCTCACTGCGCAGTTCGTCGGGCGCCGGATAGCCGAAGTCGTGCAGGGCGGAGTAACGTGGATGACAATCGTAGAAGGGCGGGCGTGTAGAGTCAAGTTCACACACCTTGTCATACATCGCCTGAATATTGGGGCCAATGCCTCCCTCATTACCCAAACTCCACAGAATGACACAAGGATGGTTGAAGTCGCGCTTCACCAACGATTCGGCACGGTCAACGTGGGCCTTCTGCCAAGCCAGGTCGTGTCCCATCTCCTGGTTGGCATAGCCATAGCCGTGACTCTCCTGGTTGGCCTCGTCCATCACGTAGATTCCCCAGCGGTCGCAGAGTTCGTAGAGATATTCACGGTCAGGATAGTGCGAGGTGCGCAGGAAGTTGACGTTGGCTTGCTTCATCAGACGGAGATCCTGCTCGTAGGTAGCATCGTCCACCCAACGGCCTGTAACAGGGTGATGGTCATGACGGTTCACACCACGCAACTTCACATTTTGTCCATTGATCTTAAAAACCTCGCCGACAACCTCTACTTTCTTAACTCCCAAATGGTAGTCGAAATGTTCAACAACCGTTCCGTCTGCCTCACGCAACTCCAGACTGAAGGGATAGAGGTGGGGAGTTTCTGCCGACCAAAGTTGCGGTTTGTCGATTAAACTGGTCATTTGGACGGTTGTTGTATCACCAGCAGCCAACTGCTTCAGTCCGCCTTTCACCTCGCGGCCATTCAGAAGCAATACAGTCTGCAGATTCTTAGCCGAGGTCTTTCCTGCATTGCAGAGGCTGACGGTTGTTTTAACCTCTGCTCTTGAATAGTCTTTGTCAGGCATTGCCGTCACATGATAGTCGGCAATATGCACCAACGGACGCACCCACAGCTGCACCTCGCGGAAGATGCCTGAGAGCCGCCACATGTCCTGATCTTCCAGATAACTACCGTCGCTCCAGCGATAGACCTCAACGGCAATCTTGTTCTTGCCCTCACGCAGATAGCTGGTCACATCAAACTCTGCTGGCGACATCGAGTTCTGGCTGTAGCCCACCTTCTGTCCGTTCACCCAAAGATACATAGCTGAATGTACACCGCCGAAGTGGAGGATGAGATTCTTCGAAAGCATATCTTTGGAGACGTCGAAGTATGTGACGTATTGTCCCACAGGATTGCGGTTCTCGTAGGCCGTCCAGTCCTTTGGCGGTTCACTTGTAACGCTGGGACGGTTACGCTGAAAGGGATACTCGATATTGGTATAGATGGGTGTGCCATAGCCCTGTGTCTGCCAGTTGCCTGGCACCTTTATCTTCCCCCAACTACTCACGTCATAGTCCTCACGGTAGAAGTCAACGGCCCTCTCCTCTGGATTACGACTCCAACGAAACAGCCATTGTCCGTCGAGACTCACAATTTCCTTACACTCCTTCCATTTCGACGGCAGCTGCAGCGTCGCATGGTACGGCAGTTTGTTGATACCGAGCACTGCAGGGTTCTCCCAGTCGCGGGTTTGTGCTTGCGCTGTTATAGCCAACAGCGAAATCAGAAGGATCAGTATTCTCTTCATCATTTTCAGTAATTATGTCCAAAGTAACTATATCGGTTATTGTCAGGATTAACGACAATCTGCTCTATCACAATCTCAGGATCAATCATAATGAGTTTCAGCGTATGCTTGCCAGGGGTGGTCTTGAAAGAGGCATCGAGCCAACGGATATTATCAAAGACCTCATCGCGACGAGGCAGGGGCTGACCATTCACAAAACCGCTCAATGAGAGACGGCTACGTGGCGGCAGGGGCTTCAGCACCTTCGACTGCGCCAGGTTCTGCGGCGTGTATTCCATAAATGTATCAACCAGACCGCGACGCGCATCAATCACCTGCATGGGTTGGTTGTCAATCTGTATGCCGAGGCGCAGACCACGTGCTGGCAGAATATCCTGTGTAGGCAAGATGCCGATGGCAACATGCCCCTCGTCATCCAGTTCCACTTCATATTCTAATTGAGGACCATCGCCATTCGGGTATTCCTTCATCACGTCCTTGGCACCCATGCAACCCTTACCGCGCCCCAAGTCGGACAAGAAGATCCAGCCATCGTTTTTCTGCGTAAAGTCACATGCTGCAATGCTGTATTCTTTGGTGTCTTTTGAGGCACTTAGGTCTTGGCTAACCTTATAGCCAAGCGCCATCGGGTGATAGTTCTTATCTGGAATTGACCATTTGGTATAGCCGATGTGGTGGTCAAGCATCATACCATCCCATTTTCCTCCTGCCATCTGCTTATTGTAATAATCGGTGAGTCGTTGATCTTGCTCCATGAGATGACAGATAGTGAGGCTGTCGCCAACAGTAGCTGCATTATAGATATGAGCCACCCCGGCACTGGCCACGGTAGGATAATAGACCAATTGATAGAAGGCGTCCTGCGCTTCGGCGGGTATCTGATCCTTCAACGCCTCGCAGCGCGCCACAAGTGACTGCCAGAGGTTGCTGACATGAAGCATCTCTTCATAATTATAGATGCCTGGCACTTGAGCTTCAGGCTTGCGCCAAAGGTTATATTTTGAATACTTCGAGATGATATCGGCTGTTTCCTTGGCAAAAGAATCACCAAAGATGCCACGTGTCCAGCCCTCCAGCCATGTCTGTTCATCGCCAGCCTGAATAGCATCGGGATTCCAGGCATAGTGCATGATGAAGTCGATTGGCATCTCCTTGGGTTTCAAGTCGCCCACGTTGATGATCCAAATTCGGTCGATGCCACTCTTATAGGCCAGATTTAACTGTTCACGTAGTTTTGGCACAGTAGTAGTGTTGATCCAACGGTCGTTCCAGGGACCACCATTCATATCAATATGGTAATAGAGTCCAAGACCACCCTGCCGTTTCCGTTCAAAGTCTCGACCTTTACGGCGAATATATCCCCAGTTGTTGTCACAGAGCAGCAATGTCACATCGTCAGGAACAGTAAAGCCTGCGTCATAATAGCGCTGTACCTCCGTAAAGATGGCCCATAGCTGAGGTACGGCATCTTCCCGTCCATAGATATCTTTGATGATCTCGCGCTGTCCCTCAATGACTTTACCAAGTGTTTTCATATTCTCGGTATCGTCACCCTTGCCCATCGCCACATCACCATCACCGCGCATGCCGATAGTCACAAGATTGTCGTAGGCCTTATTGCGCTCCATACCCTCACGGAAGAACTGGTCGATGCGCGCTTTGTTCGTCGCATAGTCCCATGGTCCCACCTGTTGTTTACGATGCAGGTATTCCTGATGGGAACGCATCATCGGCTCGTGGTGACTGGTGCCCATCACGATACCCATCTCGTCAGCCAGTCGCGGACTTTCTGGGTCATCCTCATTGAAAGCTGTTGCCCACATGGCCCTTCAGGCGTAATAGTAGTTCAAATATATGCTCATAGGCTCTGGCGTTAACGCCACCAAAGCGGTTGGTACACCAAGTGCCGAATGAAGGCCACTCGTCGTTGATAAAGATTCCACGATATTTCACTTTTGGCGAAGGCTGCACAAATCGTCCGGCATCATAATACAGTTCATCTTGATGTTTCACTGGCACATCAGCCATCCAATACCAAGGTGACACGCCGATACGCTCAGACAGGTCGTAAATGCCATAGATTGTGCCACGTTTATCGCTTCCAGCAATCACGAGGTTGCCGTCCACCACGTCAATCAAGTAAGACTCCCACTGACCACGTACCTTTTGCACATCCATCTTCTTCTGCTTAATCAAGTCGTCGATGATACGGCTCTTGCCAATGGTACCTACAAGGATAGAACCCTTGAGATTCTGACGTTCATGTGGCAGCAGACCAGCAGAGTTAGGTGATTGCAAGTCAACCTGCGACGAGACACCTGTCACCTTTCTTACATCATCACTCAGGTTGCGTGCTGCACGGATAACACCTTTCCAGTCATCCACATCAACAATTACAGAAGCCGTCTTGCCATTTTTGGCTATACAAAAGCTGTTAGTTTGAGCCCATCCTTCCGAGAACGAGCATGCTATCAACATGGTAATTAGGATTCTTCTCATATGATTGGTTTTATTCTGTTATTACTTCTACATCACCGTAAGCCATGCGCTCACCCTCAGCCAGGCGATCGGCATCGAGGCGCAGAATCTTTGCCTTGACGGGGGCGTCAAACTTGATGGTCTGCCAGATGGGATTGTTCACGATGTTCGAGAATTCGCCAGAACCAAAGGGTGTAGTGCGTAACGAGTCCGTCCTTTGTGTTCTGCGGCGGTAGGTAGCGAAAGGAGGTGATGGTCTGCTCTGTGTCCCAATCAATCAGCATCTGAGTGGGACTGCTGAAGAAATAGTGGAGGTTGCTGCTGCGCTTCTCACCGCTGTCTGGGATGTCGGCAGTCAGTTCGGGGGCGAGGTACACGCCGAGTTTCTTGATAATCGGTGCAGCCTTGGCATCGGTAATGGTAAAGCGGAGCTTTGTGGCTTCAACAGTAGGGAAGCAAATAATACGACGATGGCCGATGGTGGTCAGCCCATCGCCATTTTCCACAAGTTCGTCTTTTAAAGGCACCCACTGCCCGTCGACCTCAGCTTCCAGTGCGAATTTCTTCACGCGCTGGCCATAACGGATATCCTCCTCTGCAACGAAACGATTGAATGCCGTAGGCTTATCCCATTGAACATTGAACATTGAACATTGAACATTATTGGCATCTGACTCCTTTTGGGCAGCAGAATGATCAATGGTCAATGTTCCATGTTCAATAAGATTTTCTTTAAACACCTCGTCAATCATCTGCTTGAAGGCGATGCCACGCAGACTATCGTTGGGGTGGATGCGACCGTTAGGTGCAATGGGGAAGTTGAGCAGCAGCGTAGAGTTGCGGCCAACCGATTTATAATAGGTGTCCATCAGTTTCGACAGACTCTTTACGTGCTCATTTTCGGCATCATGATAGAACCAGCCTGGACGGATACTGGTATTCGTCTCACCAGGGCACCACACATTACCATCCTCTACACCGTAGTGCAACATCTGATACGGCACATCGCCATCGCGGTATAGCAGGCTCCAGTTGGTTTCGCCCACATTGCCCGCCTCGGTACCCACCCAGCGCAGGTCGCCACGATCGCTACCATCATTCCAGATAAGACATTTTGGCTGCAACTGACGAATCATCCTGTACGTCTCGGGCCATTGGTAGTAAGTAGTACGGTCAATCTTTCGAACCTCGTTGGCACCACCATACCAGCCGTCACCACCATTAGCGCCATCAAACCACACCTCGAAGATGTCGCCGTAGTTCGTCAGCAGTTCGCGCAGCTGGTTACGGAAATATTCCACATAAGCAGGGCGACCATATTCAGGATGATTACGATCCCAGGGCGAGAGATACACAGCAAATTCAAGTCCTTCTTCGCGACAAGCATCTGCCAACTCGCGCACTACATCGCCCCTACCATTTTTCCACGGTGAATTCTTCACCGAATATTCCGTATAGGCCGAGGGCCACATACAAAAACCGCAATGGTGCTTGGCAGTAAAGATGATGCCTCGCATACCTGCCTGTTTGCACACACGTGCCCACTGCCGGCAGTCGAGATTCGAGGGATTAAACAACTTTGGATCTTCATTGCCGAAGCCCCATTCCTGATCCGTATAGGTGTTCAGCGAATAATGTATAAATGCATACATCTCCATGTCCTGCCACCGAAGTTGATTCTCCGTTGGCACCGGCCCGCAAACTTTCTCCTGCGCCCATGCCGTCATTACCAGCACGGACAGCAATATCGGAGCTACTATCTGTTTACATAATCGACTTTGCTCGAAATGCTGAGGCGCAGCCTGTCCTCGCAAATTTTTTTGCAAAGTTACAAATAAAAAATCAAAAAAGAGAGCTTGGCCCTCATTATTTGATTATTATTTTCTTGCCGCCCGTAATCAGCAGTCCTTTTGTGTCTGCAGCAACCCGCAGGCCAGTCAGCGTATAATACTGGCCTGCGGATTGAGAAGTTGTAGAAACCGTATGACGGATGCTGGCAGTAGGTCCACCCCATACGCCCGTAAACTGCGGGGGACTATAGTAATGCACCTCGATCATCAGTGCCTTACTGGCAACCCTCAATCCATCAGCCACTTGCCCCCGTTTCCTTCAACCTTTCCACCAAGAGCAACATAAAAAGGGCGGTTTGTAACTTTCTCCCTTCTCTAACCTGAAGGTCAGAGTGTGGCGTTGCAATGGAGAAGGTAGGCTTCACCTCGAAAATAAAAGAAAAATGACTTTTTTCTTTGTATTTTGCTCGGTTTAATCAACTTTCTTACGCTCAAGAATGATAATTTATTCTCATTCTCTTCGCTTAATCGAAATTTTGCACTACCTTTGCAGGGCAATGACGATGAAAAAGCTCATTATCTCAATGTTCGTCCTATTGTCGACGGCGGAATGGGCTCTGGCACAGGGACTGCTGGAGCGATACAACGTGACCAATCTGGACGTGCGTGCGGGACTACCACATAACCACGTGAACGGCATCTTCGCGGACAGCCGTGGCTTTGTGTGGATTTCGAGCTACGGCGGCGGGGCGGTACGTTACGACGGCTATACTTATATGCGGCCGAACCTGAAGACCCGCACGGGCAGTATCAGCAATTCGTGCAAGGGTTTTGCCGAAGACCGTCACCACCGGCTGTGGACGGTCTACGACGAGAATGTGACGGTGATGGACATGGTGACGATGGGCCGCACGGTACCCCGATACGGCAAAGGTGACATCAGCCGTCTGCTGGCAAAGGAGTCGGTGCGGGTGTACTGCGACACGAAGGGCGCCCTATGGCATGTGACGCGCGACAGCATCTTCCGCTATACCTTCAACGACGACGGCAGCGTCCGTCACATCAGCGCCGCCGCCTATCGGGGCAACACACCTGACATCAACATCCGCGACATCGACCAGAACGGTACAATATGGATGAGTGTTGTCGACGGCCTGTTCCGCGTGTGCGACATTGGCGGACGACTGGAATACCGCGAGATAGCCCCCGCCCTAAGTCAGCTGCGGGGACTGTACGTCACCGACCTGCTGCGACGGGGTAACGACATCTGGATATCGACCAACCAGGGACTGTACGTCTACGACCCCTACAACTCGACACTGCGCAGCTACCGACACACTGCCGACCCCCGCTCGCTGTCGCACGACTATGCCACCTCGCTGGCTTTAACCAGCGACGGACGCCTGCTGGTTGGTACGCTGCGAGGACTATGTGTGCTGGACGATCAGACGGATACGTTCCAATGCTGGAATTCGTCGACACCGGGCTGTCCGATGGCCAGCGATTTCGTCCACCAGCTACTGGTGTACGGACATCAGCTATGGATAGCCACCGAGACGGCCGGCATCATCAAACTATCGCCTAAACCGCTCATGCTGCGCAATTATGTCAATGACCCTCGGGATCCCCGCTCGCTGTCGCCCCATCCCGTGAACGCCATGCGTGTAGAGCCCGACGGCACGCTATGGGTTGGCACGGTGGAAGGCGGACTAAACAGAATGGTCAATGGTCAATGGTCAATGGTCAATGGTCAATGGTCAATGGTCAATGGTCAATGGTCAATGGCGAAAAGGGTGGACACTTTGAGCACTGGACGACCCACAATTCAGGACTGGCCCACAACTCCGTGTCGGTGCTGGAGGGCGACGGTCACGGGCGGCTGTGGATAGGCACTTGGGGCGGCGGTGTGAATACATTGACCATTGACCATTCACCATTGACCATCCGTCCTTTGGCCATGCCCGACAGCATGGTGGGGCAAACGAACTACATCGGGGCGCTGGCTTACGACCGACGGCACGATGCCCTATGGATAGGGTCGAACGACGGAGTATTTCTATACAATCTGAAGACAGGACGGTTGGAAGACCCCTTCGAGGGCAACCGCGAGATACGTGGCTGCATTGGTTCGCTGATAGACCATGAACAGCAGCTGTGGATGGGGTGTCTGTCGGGCGTCATCGTTATTGACCTGAAAAGCGATGGAGGCATTGCCCGTGGCGGTCGGAGATTCCGTGTCCGCCATCTGCGCCATAAGCTAAACCACCCTGAGTCGCCAGTGGTTGACAAGATTACCTGTTTCTGCGAGTCGAAGGATGGTACGCTGTGGCTGGGCAGCAACGGTTATGGACTGTATAGGAGAGGTGAGAGGTTAGAGGTGAGAGGTGAGAGGTTAGAGGTGAGAGGTGAGAGGTTAGAGGTGAGAGGTAAGATGGAGGAAGCGTTTGAAGTGCTGACGACAGACGACGGACTGGCAAATAATTCGGTGAAGGGCATTGTGGAGGACATGCAGGGGCGGCTATGGATAACCACCAACAATGGTCTTTCCATCTACACTCCCGACACCCACACCTTTACCAACTATGGCGAACGCGAGGGTCTGTCCGGTCAGCAGTTCTATTGGAACTCAGCTGTGAAAGGCTCCGACGGAGCCATCTATGTGGGCAGTACGGCAGGGTTAACGGAAATACGTGGCGAAAACAGCGAGGCCGACTATCCCGTTCACCTGACCTTTACACAGCTGTTGGTAGACAACCAAGAGGTGACATCGGCAGACGAGGGTATTCTCGACGCAGACATCTCACAGGCCCGCTGCATCCGTCTGCACGAGTCGAACAAATCGTTTGCCATCAGTTTCTCGACGCTGACCTACGAAGGCGACGTACAGGGACACTACAGTTACAGGATGAAGGGATTTGATGACGAATGGACCATACTGACGCCCGGAGAACACTCGGTACGCTACACCAGTCTGAAACCAGGCACCTACACCTTTGAAGTGGCCTATGCTGCCAAAGACTCCGACAACCGTCACGTCATCAGCATCGACATCGTCGTGAAACCCTATTTCTGGAAAAGCTGGTGGTTTGTCATCATCGTCACCTTAGCCGTCGCCGCTCTGCTGCTCTGGCAGCTCAGACAGCGCATGGAGAAGTTGCGCCGTCAGGAAGCCGAGAAACTGATGGTTCCCATCCGCAAGGCCATGGACGAAGCCGACGACCCCGAACAGCTGCAGGCGCGCATACAAAACATCCTTGACGCCCACGAGCACCTGAAGAAGAGCTACCGCCGCAGTGTGGAGGCCGACAAACAGGAATCCCTGCAGGTTAAGACCTTCATGGAGCGTGCTACGGCGACGATGGAGCAGCACTACATGGATAGCACCTTCGGCATCAGTGAGTTTGCCGAGGCGATGGGCATGAGCCGCAGCCTTCTGGCGAAGCGCCTGAATGCCGAAACGGGCCAGAGTACGGGTCAGTTTATCCGCAACTACCGTCTGACCGTTGCAAAGAAACTGCTGTTGGAGAATATTGCCAACAGGAACATTACTGAAATAGCCTACAAGGTTGGATTCAACGACCCGAAGTACTTTACGCGCTGTTTCACCCATCGTTACGGAAAAAGTCCGAGTACTTATGTCGAAGAGGACACTTCGGTGGACTGAAATAACGAAAAACACACAGAAAAAGGGGTAAGAATCGACAAATCACCATTTTGTCCACCCAATAAATTGTTTTGTCCACCTAATTTTGGGCAATAGTTCCTATCTTTGCCGCCAGTAAAATACATTACTAATAAACTTAATTCTAACAAAACAATTTACAAATGAGAAAACAAGCATTATTCTCTGCGATGCTGATGTTGGGACTGGCAGGAGGTCTGACCATCTGTCCTGTTCCGGCAATAGCGTCAGTGGCCCAGCAGACCTTGAAGGTCAGCGGCCAGGTTGTTGACCCTGACGGTGAACCGCTCATCGGTGCCACTGTCAAGGTGAAGGGTGCCCAATCGGGTGCAATTACCGATTACGACGGTAACTTCTCGTTGGATGTTCCGGCAGACGGTATCATCGTGATTAGCTACGTTGGTTACAAGGATCGTGAGATTGCCGTACGCGGACGCGCGAACCTTAATCAAATTGAACTCGAGGCCGATGACAATGTTCTCGAACAGGTGGTCGTCGTCGGTTACGGTACGCAGAAGAAGGCCGACCTGACGGGTTCTGTGTCTATCGTCAATGCTGAGGAGCTGAAGCGCGTGTCGAACTCGAACATCTCCACGATGCTGGAAGGTAAGGTGGCCGGTGTGCAGATTACCTCTGACGGTCAGCCTGGTGCCGACCCATCAGTACGTATCCGTGGTATCGGTTCTTTCGGAAGTACTGCTCCTCTCTATGTCATTGACGGTGTGCCTATGGGTACGACCATCCGTGACTTCTCTCCTAACGACATTGAGACCATTCAGGTGTTGAAAGATGCTTCGGCAGGTGCTATCTACGGTTCCCGTGCTGCCAACGGTGTGGTAATCATCACAACGAAGAGCGGTAAGAAAGATCAGCCCCTGAAGGTGGACTATAAGGGATATTTTGGCGTTGACTGGATTCCCAGTGGTGTTTATGATGTCATGAATGCCGACCAGTACAGCACTTACCTCGGTCAGGCTTGCGCTAATTCTGGCACTCCTCTCGCAGGCGGTTATTCCAAGATAGAAGGTACTAATCAGTACCATTTCATGGATAATACCAATACCGACTGGTTTAAAGAGGTTTTCAAAACAGGTACTCGTCAGAATCACAATGTCAACTTGAGTGGTGGTGGTGCTCACAATACTTATAATATAGGTTTGGACTACTTCCAGCAGAAAGGTACCCTGGAAGGTGCCGGACCTAACTATCAGCGTTTCACCGCCCGTGTGAACAACACGATGGAGACCAAGTTCATTCAGTTCCGTACATCGCTGGTTTATTCACACTCAGATCAGGACGGTATGGGTCTGTCGAATGCCTCTGAGTACGTACAAGGTCTGTATGGCGACGTGACCAACGTGCTGCGTGGTACATTGCTGATGCAGCCCACCATCAAGGCATACGATTCTTCTACCTGGGTGCTGGATGACAAGGTTGGTTCTGCCAGCAGCTACAACTACGATGCATACGGCTATGGTGTTTACTACGACACTATTCATGGTGATATCTCAGCTTCCAACCCCTTGCTGGTTAACAATCTGCTGACCCGCAATACACTGGTAGATCGCGTTGTGGCTACAGGTTCTGCAGATGTTGATATCCTCAAGATGATTGGCTTGGAGTCGAAAAAGCATAAGTTCAACTACAAGTTGAATCTGTCATATAGCAAGACTCACGCAACAGACAAGACATGGGTATCGGCTTGGATACAGAGCAACCGTGTTTATCTGGATAAGACCAACGAAAAACTGACAAAGAACAATCGTCAATACAGCGATTTCCTCGTGGAGAACACACTGACTTGGGATGGTAACATCGGTCTGCACCACATCAACCTCGTAGCTGGTCAGACTTATCAGGAGGAGAATACCAATCTCCTTAATGGATGGGGTGTAAACTTCTCCGAGCCTTACTTCCTGCAGCTCCAGAATGGTGCCAACACCTATTCAGAGTCTTTTGAATACAAACATGCGTTGACTTCATTCATCGGACGTCTGAACTATGATTACGATGGTAAATATCTGCTTTCGTTTGTAATCCGTCGTGATGGTAGCTCTCGTCTGACCAAGGACATCCGTTGGCGTACATTCCCTTCAATCTCAGTAGGTTGGCGTTTCGATAAGGAAAAGTTCTTCCCCTTCAACCACAACGTTGTCAATATGATGAAGGTTCGTGCCAGCTATGGTGAACTGGGTAACGAGGCTGCTGTAGGCGACTATGCCAACCTGGCAACCTTGGCTCGTAACAATATGACATATTCATTCGGTAACGTGCCTGTTACGGGTTCTGCCATCTCTACCTTCGTGAATGAGAACATCGCATGGGAGAAGAAAAAGACCTTCAACGTGGGTATCGATATCGCTATGTGGAACAACCGCTTGGAGTTCACAGCCGAGTGGTATAAGAACAAGTCTGAAGACCTGCACTACGGTGTTCCCGTACCCGCCAACGCTGGTGTGGCCAATACGTCAGTAACCATGAATGCTGCCTCGATGGAGAACAGCGGTTTCGAATTCTCTGCAACCTATCGTAACAATGACCACCCCTTGAAATGGCAGGTGGCTGCTAACTTGAGCACCCTGAAGAACAAGGTTACCTCACTTGGTTTCGGCACAGAGAGTTTCATCACAGGTGCTTACATCACCAAGGTGGGTGAGGAAGTCGGTCAGTTCTATGGCTGGCAGTATGGTGGCATTATCCGCAATCAGGATCAGCTGAATGCCTTGAACGAGGCAGGACGTGTGACCCACAACAACAATGAGATAGCCAAGCAGAATGCCGATCCCTCATACGTTCCCGACCTCGTAGCAAAGGGTGCTTGGACTTATCAGGGGGGTGCTAATGTTGGTGATTGCTGGTACTATGACATCAACAACGATGGTAAGATTGACGCAGACGACCAGACTACTTTAGGCAGCGGTCTGCCCAAGGTAAACTTCGGTATCAGCACTCGCTTGGAATATAAGGGATTCGACCTGGCCATCTCTACCTTCGGTGCCCTTAACTACCACGTTTCAGACGATATCTATAACAGCTTGAATTCAGCCTATGGTCCTGGTAACAAGGCCGTAGCTGTGGCTGGTGCTAATAGCTGGACTTATGATGCAAAGGGTAATCCCGTAGAGTACCTTTCAAGTGTTCCCCGTACCTATTATTCAAATAATGCTGTTTTGGCTTGGAACGATTTGTTCAGCGAGCGCAAGATTCAGAATGCTGCTTACTGGAAGATTGCCAACATCGAGTTTGGCTACAACTTCCCCGATAAGTGGTTCAAGGGTGTTGTATCTGGTGTACGTGCTTACGTTTCCGCACAGAACCTTCTCACCATCACAGCCTATAATGGCTACAATGTTGACTATGCAGGTGGTACATTCACTCCGGGTTATAACTTCTGCTCTTACCCAAGTGCCCGTTCCTTCATGGGCGGTATTCTCTTATCGTTCTAAATAAGGGTAAAGTAAATAATGAGAATTGAAAAATTTGCTACCGCAATTAAAAAAGTAAGAAATATGAAACTATATAAATTATCATTTGCCTTGCTGCTGGGACTCGGAACGATGACATCGTGCAGCGACAAATTGGATGTCAGAGATCCTAACCGCCAGACATCCGAGACATTCGGCAACACAGCTGACGACCTTGAAGAGTGCATCATTGCGTGCTACAACCATATCCGCATGGAGGGAACTTATGCCCGTGTTGGATACAATATTGATGTAACCCGTGGTGATGAGGTCTGGAACTCCTCACAGGTCTGGTATATGCCTTTTGATGATACGAACGATGCCGTGACTGACGAAATTAACCAGTGGTCATGGCGTGACTGGTATTATGCTATTAATGTATGCAATTTCGTCCTCTCTCGCGTTACTGGTGAGAATGATGCCCTGACAGAGCGTTACAAGCAGATTAAGGGACAGGCTCTGTTCATTCGCGGTCTGGCCTATTACAACCTTGCTGGTTATTACCAGAACCCTGCTCTGGTTACTGACTATAGCCAGTATTCTTCACTGGATGGTCTCTATGTCTCTAATGTGGAAGCAGGCGATGCCGATGGCAATGCCCAGTATGACCGTGTGCTGGACCAGGTAGAGAAAGACTTTTTGGAAGCAATGGCGCTTCTTCCCTCAAAGACGCTTGGTGGCCAGTGGGCCAAAGGACGTGCTACTGCTGGTGCCGCTGCTGGCTATTATGCCCGTACTTTGATGGTTCGACACAAGTATAGCGAAGCTTTGGCCGTACTGAAGGATATTATGAGTACTGCTGACGGAGGCTCTCAGAAGTATGGTGAGTACAAGTTGATGGAAAATTATGGCGACAATTTCCAGGAGGGTCCCAATTTCGAGAATAACGATGAGAGTATCTTCGAGGTACAATTCCTCGATTTGGATTCACAGGGTACTGATGATGAGTGGACACCCGTCAACACCAGTCCGAATGCTACACAGGGTCATGCCATTGAGAGTAACTATGGTCCTGGCGACTTTGGTGGTTGGGCTGACCTCTCTGTTTCACCTTGGCTCTACAATTTGTTCAAGGCAGAGCGTACGACCAATGGTACGCTGGATCCGCGTCTCTATTGGACTGTCGGCACTTATGAGTCAGACTGGGATGGTTATGCCTACGGAAATGTCTGCTATACAACCTCAATGACAGCTGCTAACTTTGTGGTTACCAACAATGGTTATGGTGGTCTGCCTATTGCTAAGAACACTAATTTCCGCACAGGTCTTTATGACAAGGTAATCGTAGGTTTGCATTGTGGTATCAATCTGCGACTGATGCGCTATAGCGACGTGCTGCTGCGTGCTGCCGAGTGCGAGAACGAGGTGAACAAAGGTCCGACGGATCAAGCCATTGAGTGGGTAAATATGGTGCGCCGTCGTGCTGGTTTGGCAGACTTGAAGAAGGCAGATTTTAATTTCGACAAGTTCTTTGAGCAGATTGCCAACGTAGAGCGCCCAAAGGAGTTCGGTTGCGAGTTCGGACGCGGTTTCGACCTCATCCGTTGGGGATTCTATTATAGAGCTGATCGTTTGCAGCAGTTGAAAGAGCATGCAGCCGTCAACTTCTGGACGAAGGCCGACTATGAGAAGGGTTTATACCAATATACTCCGAAAGATGCTGTTGACTACACTAGTTGCAGCAAGAGCTCTATGGATTCTTATGTTCAGGGACACGAGTTCCTGCCTATCTTCCAGGGAACGCTGAATGCAAACCCCAACCTGGTAGGTAATTCTGCTAACAAGAGTTCCAGCAATGCCTCTTACTTCTCGAGCAAGGGTTGGACTGTACACCCCGTTGTCAAGTAAATCAGTAACATTTTAAATTCAAAACGATATGAAATATCTCAATAAAATAGCAGCTTTAGCTTGTTTCTTTGCTCTTGGCTTGACAGCACTGACAAGTTGTGAAGGCGGCGATTTATATAGTGTGGGTGCTCCTGGCTGGATTTCAGACAAGGTTGACTCCATCAGAAATGCAAAGTCTGGCGAAAGCGGACCATTATACACATTCGGCAAAACTGATTACACATCAGGGTGGTGGCAAGATTTCTCTAGATATTATGTCATCCCTGCGGGTGAAGTGTGGGAGTCAACATTTGACTTGCACATAGCTCCTGGTGACCAAGTGTACTATCACAATTTTGCGCTTATTATTACCAATGATGTAGAGCGCGGTGGTGCTGGATATGCAGAATATGGTGCCATTCGCTTTGATAACGCGGGTCCTACCAGCTTGGATTGGAACTCAGAATGGGGTACTTATATTGATCGTTCTCTTATTGAGGGAAATTTGGTTTTGGCTCCTTCAGGAGATCCTGCCTCTGATCCTAAAGTACAGCAACTGGCAGGTACAGTAACGCTCACTGTTGATAGAACCTCCGATGGTATTGCTATCAGAATGGACAATGGTACGGTATGGAAAACTTACACACAAACAGCTCCTCTGGAAAATCTTAATGCTGACAAGTCAAATACTGATATCCGCTGCTTTATCGTGGTGGAAGGAACCTACATTGATTTCCTGTCATCAAACATTGAACCGTTTGACGAGAATGCTGATCGTCAGCCTCTTAGTATGTCGTTAACTGTGCCTTCCGAGGTGCTTCTTGGAACTGGACTTGATGAGTTTATGGAATCTGTTCAAGCAACCGTAGCTTTCGAGGGTGGTAAGACTATCAATGTCAGTGGAAAGGAACTCACTTTTGAAGTGCAGCCCGATTTGAGTACAATTGGCACGAAGACTCTCTTTGCTGCTTACAACAAGACCTTGAAGGGCCATAACGGAAATGCTGTGCTTGCTACCAAGACATTTAATGTGGTGAAAGAGTTCTCTGCATTCACAGAGACCGTGGTCGTTCCTACACCGCTTGCCTTAGGTGCAGATGACAATTCAACTCCATTCTGGGGCGCACATACCGAGAACATAAAGATTGAGCCGAAAGAGACTAAGGTAGTTAGCTTCACTAATTACACCTCAGGTGGCGCCAATTGGAACAACTTCTGCATCGTGCTCTGTAAGGATAATAATGCTGAATATGCGGTGGTGCGTGCTGATAACTTTGGCTGGGGCGATGGCTATGCCGCATGTACTCCAGTAATGGAGGAAGGAAGAGTATGGGAAGAATGGCTTCCTGCAATGAATGGCGCCAAGGTGACGGCTTATATCACTAACAATGGTGATGGTACTGCAAATATCAAGGCTGTTATGGTTGGTAATGATGGCAAGACCTATACTCAGGATTACTTGGGTATCAATACCATTGATCCTGACAACTTCTACTTCCGCTTCACCGTGGATGGCTGTCATTTGGTATTTGACAGCGTGATTGGTGCAGAAGACAATTCCACTCCTTTCTGGGGAGCTCACTCTGCCAATGTTCGTGTGATAGCTAAACAGATCTGTACTGCTACTTTCACCAACTATACCTCTGGTGTTGCCAACTGGAACAACTTCTGTATTGTGCTCTGCAAGGAAAACAATGAGGAGTATGCCGTAGTACGTGCCGACAACTTCGGTTGGGGCAATGGCTATGCCGCATGTACGCCTAGTGGAGGTCAGGCAGACTGGGGGGCATGGCTTGCTGCAATGAATGGTGCTAAGGTTACAGTGAAAGTTGTCAATAATGGTGACGGCACTGCTGATGTCAAGGCTATCATGCATGGTAAGGATGGCGTTGACTATGTTCAGGACTATATTGGTATCAATACCATCGATCCTGACAACTTCTTTTTCCGCTTCACCGTGGATGGGAGCCATATCGTGCTTGAGTAGTCTCACAATTTGTCATTAACAAATAATATTTAAAAACAGAGCAATTATGAAAAAACAAGATATTAAATATTGGCTGATGGGAACAGCTTGTCTGGGATTGCTTTCTACCATGACTGGATGTAAGGAGGATGACTATCCCGACAAAGGTATTCCTACTGTAACACCGCAGGCTCCTACTGAGTTTAGCGAGCAGGTGCTGTGGCCCTCGAATCTGTCCCGTGTCAGTGTTCACGATCCCAGTGTGGTTTATGAGCCTTCGTCATGGTCGTACTACATTTTCGGTTCACATCGTGCTGTTGCCAAGTCGCCGAACATGATGACTTGGAGTACTGTAGATGTGCCCTGGGCTGCTGATGGTGTCAGTGGTGTCGGCAACGACAAAGCATTCCTTACCCCCGAAGTCACTAAGGTGACTAAGGGCGGTGTGGAAGTGGATCTTCCCGCTTTCAACGCTTTCGAGTGGTCAAAGAAGGGTAATGGTGCATGGAGCATTGACGGCAACATGTGGGCTCCTGATGTGATTTATAACGAGGCGATGGGCAAATGGTGTATGTACCTCAGCATAAATGGTGATGCATGGTATTCCAGCATTATCCTGCTGACCAGTAACAGCATCGTAGGTCCCTATACCTATCAGGCTCCAGTGGTAATAAGCGGATTCTATGCTGATGAGAACTACAAACTCACCGACCTTGAACTGGCTATTGGTGGTCAGGCTTCGCTCCCCGAGCGTTATGCTATTGGCACAGCTTGGGGTAACCGCTATCCTAACTGTATCGACCCCTGCGTGTTCTACGACGAGCAGGGCAAACTGTGGATGACGTATGGTTCTTGGAGCGGTGGTATATGGATGCTTGAATTGGATGAAGAAACAGGTCTTCGCGATTACGATGTGAGCTATGCGCTCACAGGTAGTGGCGACGGTATCACCGTTGACCCCTACTTCGGAAAGAAGATAGCCGGTGGCTACTATGTGTCGGGTGAGGCCAGCTATATTGAGTATATTGGCGGTTACTACTACTTGTTTATGACCTATGGTGGTCTGACGGCTGGAGGCAACCCTGATGACTATAATGCTGGTGGTTACCAGATGCGTGTGTTCCGCTCTCAGAATCCTGATGGTCCATACATTGACAGTAAGGGTAGTGCAGCTGTGTTCAACAAATATGAGCTTAATTTCGGTCCCTATGAGAATGACGGCAACCGTGGTGTCAACATCTTCGGTGCCTATGGCGAGTGGGGTAATCAGGCTGTTGGCGGTTGGGCAGAGCGTTCACAGGGCCATAATTCTGTGATAGCAGCTCCCGATGGACGTAACTATCTGGTTTACCATTCCCGTTTCCAGGAACAGGGTGAAGGTCACCAGGTACGTGTTCACCAACTCTATCAAAATGAGGATGGCTGGCTGGTTGCTGCTCCGTTCGAATATACAGGTGAGATTGCCAAGAGTGCGCAAATTGCCAGTGAGCAGCTGATACCGTCAGACCAGATTCCTGGCAAGTATAAGTTGCTGGTTCATAACTACAAGTTGAATCACCTCACCAAGGAGTTGGCTTTGCCAGTGGAGGTAAACCTGAATGCTGATGGTTCTATTACTGGTGCTTACACCGGTAGATGGTCTGTGACGGCAGGTAAATCCTATATCAACATCTCCCTTGGCGGTGAAACGGACTATAAGGGTGTGATGGTCTTGCAGACCTTGGAACCAGCGAATACGCAGGTACCGAGTTTCACTTGTTTGCGCAGTGCAACGGGGGTTACTATCTGGGGCTACCGCTATGCCGACTGAGAAGTTGAACATTGAACGTTGAACATTGATTGCAACGCCACACTCTCGAAGAGAGAACGTTGAACATTGATTGCAACGCCACACTCTCGAAGAGAGAACGTTGAACATTGAACATTGAAAAGGCTCTCAGCTTGCATGAAGACTAAGCTACTAACAACGACGTTGTTCTGGCTCTGCGTCACGGCTGTGGCGCAGAGCGGACAACCTCACCGCAAACCTTTTGTCACCAGTGAACCCATGGTTCACGACCCGGTGATGGCGTATGAGGACAGTACTTACTACCTGTTCTGCACGGGGATAGGCATCCAACAGATGACTTCCCAGGACCGTAAGACGTGGACGGTACTTCCTGAGCCTATAATGACGGTGATGCCACAATGGACGGGCGATTCAGTCCCAGGCTTTACTCACCATGTGTGGGCTCCTGATGTCATCCGGTGGCACGGACGGTGGTGGTTGGCCTATAGCTGTTCTACCTTCGGTAAGAATGGCTCTGCCATCGGTTTACTGAGTAAACCTTCATTGAGTTTCCCCGTATGGAATGACGAAGGCTGTATCGTGACTTCTCGTGAAGGTCGTGATCAGTGGAATGCTATCGACCCGAACTTCATCATCGACGACAACGACCAGGCGTGGATGACGTGGGGCTCGTTCTGGGATGGCATTCAGATGGTGCGTCTCGACACCACGATGCATGTGGCCAAGGGCGAACGGCCGCGTACCATTGCCCGCCGCTATGCATCGCGTGATAGGAATGTGCCTGCTAATCCTACTTCCAAGTATGCCGGAACGAATGCCATCGAGGCACCGTTCATCTTCCGACACGATGGCTGGTACTATCTCTTTGTGTCGTGGGACTACTGTTGTCGCGGAGCCCAGAGCAACTACCGCGTAGCCGTAGGTCGCAGCCGTCAGGTGGATGGGCCTTATCTCGACCGCAGCGGCAAGGATATGCGCGATGGCGGCGGCACCCTGTTCCTCGAAGGCGACAAGAAGCAGTTTGAGGCTGTGGGCCATTGTGCTGCCTATCATGTCAATGGTGAGGATATCTTCATCTGTCATGGCTACAGTATTGCCCATCAGGGGGCATCAATACTGGTCCAACGTCCTATCAGGTGGACTGCTGACGGTTGGCCGATGTTAATTGAGAATTGATAATTGACAATTGATAATTGATCATGATGAGGCGTATAATCATTTTCACATTTCTCTTTTTAATTTCTCATTTAGGAAGCACCGCTTCCGCACAAAGTTGGACGGCAGATAATGGCAACGGCACGTTTACCAATCCTCTGTTCTATGACGAATTCTCCGACCCCGATATTATTCGGGTGGGTGATGACTACTATCTGGCTGGCACTACTATGCACTCGGTGCCAGGACTTGTTATCCTGCACTCGAAAGACCTTGTTAATTGGGAGAACGTCGGCTACTGTTTCAATCGCTTTGACTTCCCTGAGGATCGGTTTTCGCTGAAGAATCATGAGGAAATATACGGACAGGGCATCTGGGCGCCAGCCATTCGCTATGCCAATGGCCAGTTCTATATTTTCTCAAATGTCAATGGCAAGGGGTTGCAATGCTACACATCGAAGGATATTCGTGGCCCGTGGAAGCATCATAATATGCAAGGCAACATCTACGACCTTTCGGTGCTCTTCGATGACGATGGCAAAATCTACGCCATCCACAAGTATGGTGAGGTGCATTGTACAGAGTTGAAGCCCGATATGAGCGGACCGGTAGAGGGAACCGATCAGGTCATCATCCCAGAGGGTAACGGTATTGGCGAGGGACATCATATCTATAAGATTGATGGTATGTATTACCTCATCTCTACCGACTATGCGCCCAACGGTCGTACACTCTGCTCACGGTCGAAAAGTATTTGGGGGCCTTATGAGACGCGGGTCATCACAGCTGACGAAACCTACGGCTATCAGGGCGTGGGGCGTACGCTGGTGCCAAAGGGTGAAAAATACCGCATCGGCAGCAATGGCGCTTCGTTCACCATTATGACTGCCAGTCCAGATGCTACGGGCTGCGACAATGCCCATCAGGGTGGCATTGTCCAAGCTATTGACGGTTCATGGTGGGCATTGCTTATGCAGGACTTCCACTCTATAGGCAGAACCGTCTGTCTGATGCCACTGACGTGGAAGGACGGATGGCCGATGGTAGGTCTTGAGGGCAATTTGGGCCGTGCACCACGCACTTGGTTTAAGCCCCAGATAGAGGTGAGAGGTGAGAGGCAAGAGGTGAGAGGTGAGAGGCAAGAGGTGAGAGGTTACTTTGTTGCTCCCTTTGCCCCTTATGACCGTTCCGACGACTTTGACTATTCTCTTACCTCTCACCACTCACCACTCACCTCTAAAAAACTCAAGCCCGTCTGGCAGTGGAACCATAATCCTGATGACAGCAAATGGAGTCTGACAAAAGGACGTTTGCGCCTGCAGTCAATGCCTGCCGAACAGTTGATGTGGGCTCGCAACACGCTGACACAGCGCGTTGTTGGACCAACATCCATTACTACTGTCGAACTCTATGTAAAGGGTATGAAGAATGGTGATGTGGCTGGCTTAGGTAACATTAACGTTCCTTGCTCGTGGATAGGCGTTATTAAGAATGGTAATAGTACTTCCCTCTGTTGTTTTGAGCAACTGAATAATGATACTATTATGATGCCCATCGATTTGGTTGATGGAAAAATCTATCTCCGTTGTATCGGTGAATATGATGATAATCAAGCACAGTATGCTTACTCGACTGATGGTAAAACATTTAAGACACTTGGACGCATGATGCCCCTCTCTTATCAGCTCATTACTTTCCAGGGGTCTCGTCATGCTCTTTTTATGTATAATATAAAAGGTAGGAATGGCGGTTATGCAGAGTTCGATAACTTTACTGTTGAAGAACCAAAGGCTGACCGTAGCAGGAATATCCCCTATGGTAAGACCGTACGCATCATCAACAAAGCAACGAATCGACCTGCCATTGCCTTGGAGCATGGATTGCTTTACGATACCAATGCTGGCAACATGAGTGAGTTGACTCGATTCCGCATAATAGACTGTAAAAAAGGATGTGTAGCTCTCCAATGTGCTGATGGTCGTTATGTGAAAGTCTATGGTGACGGTTTGCCTGGTGATGTGCGCTTTACATCCGATGCAAGGGAGGCTGAGGTGTTTCTTTGGCAGGATTATCTCGACCATGATTTTATGCTTCTTTCTTTGAAGAATCATAAATATTTAGGTAAGAATCCGACTACAGGCAGTCCTTATTCTATGGACTTCGCCGGACCAGATCCTGGTCAGCGAAATGGTGCTGTGTTCCACTGGGAGGAATAATGATTAAACGCTCCCAATTTTTAAGTTATTCAATTAAAGGAAAAACGTTATAACTATGAAAAAAAGATTATTAATGTTGTCTGCTGTCGTGGCGAGTATGACGATGACGGCAATAGCGCAGAACGTGATGGACGTGAACACCAAGAAACTGGGTGCACCCATCCAGCCGACGATGTACGGCATTTTCTTCGAGGACATCAACTACGCCGCTGACGGCGGACTGTATGGTGAACTGGTGAAGAACCGCTCGTTTGAATTTCCGCAGTCGCTGATGGGCTGGCAGGCCTTCGGACGGGTGGATGTAAAGGATGACGGACCGTTTGAGCGTTGTCCGCACTACGTGGTGCTGAGCGATCCTGGTCACAACGACCGCCGTTCGGGACTGGTGAACGAGGGCTACTTCGGCATCGGCGTAAAGCAGGGTGAGCAGTATCGCTTCTCGGTATGGGCAAAGGCTCCAAAGGGCCCCGCCTCCATCCGCGTGCAACTGATTCAGGAGAACTCGATGGAGGAGAACCAGCAGTTTGCTGAGCAGAAGGTGGACGTCACCTCTGCAGAGTGGAAGAAATATACCGTCACGCTGACGTCGACGAAGACGCTGAAACAGGCCAAGCTGCGCATCTTCCTGCATGGACTGAATAGTGTCTGTCTGGAGCATGTGTCGCTATTCCCCGTAAATACCTATAAGAACCGCGAGAATGGTATGCGCCGCGACCTTGCTCAGGCTTTGGAAGACCTGCACCCGGGTATCTTCCGCTTCCCTGGCGGATGCATTGTGGAGGGTAGCTCTCTTGATGAGCGCTACCAGTGGAAGAACTCGGTAGGTCCCGTTGAGAACCGTCCGTTGAACCATAATCGCTGGGAATATACCTTCGACTTCCGCTACTTCCCCGACTACTATCAGTCGTACGGACTGGGGTTCTTTGAGTTCTTCCAGTTGGCGGAGGATATCGGTGCTGAGCCGCTGCCCGTCATCTCGTGCGGACTGTCGTGCCAGTTCCAGAACCCCGACCCCACGAAGCCCGGCGTACATGTAGCACTCGACGACCTCGGCCCATACATCCAGGATGCGCTGGATTTGGTGGAGTTTGCCAATGGCGACGTCACCACGAAGTGGGGTAAAGTGCGTGCCGACATGGGACATCCCGAACCCTTCAACCTGAAGTTCCTCGGTGTGGGCAACGAACAGTGGGACTACGACGAGCAGCACGGCGGCTATGGTCCTGTGTTCACCGAGCGCCTGAAGAAGTTCAGCGACGCCCTGCGCAAAAAATACCCCACGCTGAAACTCATCGGCACTACCGGTCCTAACTCAGAGGGCTGGGATTTCGACCTCCTGCAGCCCCGCATGAAGGAGTTGAAGGTGGACCTCTACGACGAGCACTACTACCGCGACGAACAGTGGTTCCTCACCCACGGCCTGCGCTACGACTCCTACGACCGCAAGGGACCGAAGGTGTTTGCTGGTGAATATGCTTGTCACGGCAAGGGCAAAAAGTGGAACCACTACGAGGCCGCCATCCTCGAAGCCGCCCACATGACCGGTTTCGAGCGCAATGCCGACATCGTCCACATGACCACACCTGCCCCACTCTTCGCACATGTTGACGGATGGCAGTGGCGTCCCGACCAGATATGGTACGACCAGACGCAGATGTTCCGCACCGTGAGCTACTACGTCCAGCAGCTCTATGCCACCAACAAGGGCACCCACGTGCTCTCATTGACTACCCCTGCAGGGAAAAAGGGCGTGCCCGTAGCTGGACAGGAAGGTCAGAACGGACTCTTCGCCTCAGCTTGTTACGACAAGGATGCCGGTGAGGTCGTTGTCAAGGTGGTCAACACCTCTAAGCAGATGCAGCCCATCACGCTGAACCTGAAAGATCTGACGGGCGTCACCACGGCGCAGACCATCACGCTGAACCACGCGGGCATGGATGACGAGAACAGCATTGCCCACCCTGAACTAATCACCCCACAGCGAGGCACTATCGCCGTCGAGGCCGACAAGAAGCAGAGCGTCATCCTCGACCAGCTGCCCCCCATGTCGTTCCGCATCTACCGCGTGAAAAAATAAACACGATAACCTCAGAATGTGCAACCAACGGCAAGGGCGAGCGACGTGCAGTCGTTGCCAATGTTGTATTCGTAGGTTTGATTGGCTTTGCGGTGAGTGGCAGCGAGCCGTACGTGGGTCTTCAGCCGGGTATGTGGGAAGATGAAGGCATAGGCGACGCTACCACCGATAGTGTATTGTGGGGCTACGATGTATTGGTACTCACGCCAAAGCCATGCGGGCGTCGTAGCGGGGGCAGTTTGCCTGTCAGACGGATCGGCAAAGGTGAGGTCGGTATATGGGTCGCCGTTGCCCTTCTGATAGGAGGCCGTCAGCGAGAGTTTCCAGACGCCTTTCGATGTCAGGAGATGTCGAGTGGCCGACAGTGATGGCACAGCAACTCCTAGCTGCCAAGCGTTGTATTGAGGTAACGATGCTGTCAGAGTGACAACGACATTGATTATAGCTACAAAAAGGGACTGGCAGCACTCATTAACTGTCAGTCCTTTACTTTGCAACTGAGTTGCGACAGTCTTGCCGTACCTTTGCACCGTCAAATGCGACTCGCGATGAGCCGCACCGTTTTTAACATAAATTTACTGCGATTAGTACACCTCTTCGGGTATAAATGATATAAATAACGTTAAAATTATACCCTTTCAGAGCTTTTTTCTTGCATAATCCGAGAAAAATACCTAAATTGCGCCCGAAAAGGTATAATACGTATGGCAGAGACATTACTTTCAACCACCATTAAGCAGTTGCGCAAGGAGTACCGCCTCACGCAACAAGACCTTGCCTACAAGTCTGGCGTAGGTCTCCGCTTTGTCCGTGAACTGGAACAGGGCAAGCCCACCGTCCGTATGGATAAGGTGAACCAAGTGCTCGAACTGTTTAATCTGCAGCTTGGCCCCGTGCCAATGGATAGGAGGACTGACGAATGAAACAGGGACGCGTGTTTTGCAATGGTGTTGCCGCGGGCATTATCACAGAAGACGAACGGGGTTATACGTTTGTCTACGACGAGGCATATCTTAACCAACCCGATGTACAAGCGGTAAGCCTTACGCTGCCATTGCGTAAGGAACCATACGTGAACAATGTGATGTTCTCGTTCTTCGACGGACTGATTCCCGAGGGCTGGATGTTGAACATTGCCGAGCGCAACTGGAAGATTAACCGACGCGACCGAATGGCATTGCTGCTTACCTGCTGTCGCGACTGCATTGGAAACGTGAGTGTAATGCCCATCGACCATAAGGAGGAACGCGTATGAGAAGATGTCTTTGTTGTTATCAGCCATTACGCGAGGGGGAAAAGGATTATCATCCACGCTGTGCCAAACGATTCTTCGGAAAGAGCCCGGCGCCCGCACTGCCCTATACCAGAAAGGACATCAACCATCTGGCCCAGGTGGTAGTTGAGAGCCGTACAACGGTGACCGGTGTCCAGGCAAAGCTCTCGATGGATTTGGAACATGATGCTTATGGACGACCGCAACGACTGACTATCGTCGGGGTCATGGGCAGATATATCCTAAAGCCTCAGACGGAACAATTCGAGTGTCTGCCCGAGATAGAGGATCTGACCATGCATCTGGCAGAGATAGCCCGCATACCGACGGTACCTCATGCGCTGATTCGTTTTGAGGATGGCGAATTGAACTACATCACTCGCCGCATAGACCGTACTGACGACGGGCGGAAACTGCCGATGGAAGACATGTGCCAACTGTCTGGCAAACTGACCGAACAGAAATATCAAGCCAGCTATGAGACCATAGCCAAGTTGATAGAACGTTTCTCGAGCGTTGCCAAACTCGATATGGTCAACTTTTGGGAGCAGGTGGTGTTCTCGTGGATAGTAGGCAATGCCGACATGCACTTGAAGAATTTCTCGCTCATCAGCGAAAAGCCAGGCAAATACGTCCTAACCCCGACTTATGACCAGGTATCGACAGCTATCGTCATGCCTGAAGACACTGACGAATTGGCATTGCCGTTGAATGGATTCCAGAAGAAACTTCTTTCGATGGATTTTGTCCAAGCGATGGAGAATACCGGCCTGACAAGTCAAATGGCCCAACGAATCCTCAAGCGTTTCATACCCATGAAGGAGAAATGGTTTGCCTGTATCGACGAATCCTTCATCTCCAACGCGCAAAGAGCCCAATTCAAAGCCCTCATCAGCGATCGCCTTGACAGGATTAATCGTTCATTCTGAAAACCATTCCACTTTTCTAGTACATATTTGTGGTCAAAGTGGTCATGGTCATTTTGGTCATTTTCGATTTCGGGAACGCGGTCATTTGCTCACTATATATAAATTATATATAGTGGCGGTTTTGACATTGTCTGTTTTCGATTTTGACCATTTTGACCGTGACCATTGTGACCAATGGCGAGCCTGCTAAAATTTTTCGAGGAAACATTCGTGAACCGCAATGAAAATTTCGTACCTTTGCGATGCATTTGAAGATGCATCGCGAGTGAAGGCTGCGGCTCAGCATAGCTCGAGCGAGCTCGGCTCTGCATTCGCTCTTGCACTTCACTTGTCATTGTCAATGAGAACGACGGAATGAACGCGGCAGGCACGGAAAATTGTCGCCCTAACCAAGCAGAAAATTCTCCCTGGGCAGGCCGCAAAAACGAAGTCCTATCAGCGACATGAGACAACAAACCTATGTTTAACTAAAAATTTTTACAGATTTATGGCACTGAAAGTAAAAGCTATTGAGAAGAAAATCAAGTTCACCAAGGATGAGAACGACCCCGGCGTGTGGCGCTACGTGATGAGCCCCGAGCTGTACACCCCACTGAGTCAGGCGAAGGTCATCAAGGAAGCTGCCCTGCGCAGTGGCGTGAGCCGAGGCGTGATGCAGGCCTGCTGGGATGCAGCCGGTGAGGTCATCAAGGCGTGGGCAACGGAGGGTCACTCGGTGGCACTGCCCGGACTGGGTACGATGCGCTTCGGACTGCGCAGCAAGGCTGTGGAGAACGTGAACGATGTAAAGACGAGTCTGATCTCAAGCCGTCGCATCATCTTCACCCCAAGCGTGGACCTGAAG
>ONKX01000064.1 GCA_900318555.1 uncultured Prevotellaceae bacterium
ACGACATAGTCGATACCAGCTGCCGAGTCGAAATTAAACGTAAAGTTCTTGAAATTCTCACGTTGGTTGTCACCTGCCACCTTCGGAGCCAGCAGCATGATATGGTCGTCGGGTGACGTCATCGTGTTCACCCACTGGTCATACGACATTTCGAGGAAATTACGAATCTCCTTTCCTGTCATACGTACTACGTAGATGCCGTTTTCAAAGCGGTATAGCTTGAACATGTCGCTCTGATACACCGGTCCGGCCTTAATCTCGCTGTTGAACGTCAATGGAGCCGTGAACGACACGTCGGCACCGGTGTACTCCAATTGCAACTGGTGGATGAGGTCAACGAATGCTGCGGGACCGAAGAAAGCGTCTCGCGACAGCATGTTCTCGTTGAACACTCCAATCTTACGCTCTACGAAAGCCTTCACTTCGTCGATTCGGGGCTGGAAATGCCGCATAAAGTCCTCGTCGAGGGGTTCCTTCGTCACGTCGATGAGTTCACCTTTCTTGCTGGTAACCTTGCCGTTGCGCACCTGAATGGTTGCTACGGCCACCTTCTGGGCGTTACACGAAGGGTCGAGACAGAGCACATTTTTAACGGTGGTGTTGCGTTCCCGATGATCGTGACCGAAGAAGATGACGTCTAGTCCCTCCACCTGTTCGGCTACCTTCTGCGTGGCGTCCTCGTCGTACTCGTCAGTGACGATGCCACCGTCCCAACCACTATGGAAAAGTCCGATGACGACGTCAGCTTTCTCCTGTTCGCGCAGAATCTTCACCCAGCGCTTCGTACAGGACACCATCTCTTCGAAACGCATACCCGACCAGAGGTTCTGGTGCAACCAGTTGGGAATGGCGGGAGTCAGCATGCCGAGAATAGCTACGCGTACGCCCTCGCGTTCAATGATAACATATGGCTCGACATAGGGTTTGCCGCTCTTCAAGTCGATGATGTTCGCACCGACGACGGGACAGTTAAGTTCCTTAATCCATTTGTCGTAAACCTTATGTCCAACCTCCACGTCGTGGTTGCCGAAGGTCTGTGCGTCATATTTCAGGTAATTGACGACCTCAGCGGCAATATTGGGTTTGTCGGTGGCCACGAAATTGGTGTAGTAGCAGGTGGGCTGGCCCTGCAGGATGTCACCATTCTCAAGGAGAATCAGACGATTGCCCATCTCCTTGCGCTGGCGCTTGAGGTAACTGCTCACACGGGCCATCGTACCGCTCATGTCGCGGCGCTCGGTGAAATTATAGGGAAAGAACGCTCCGTGAACGTCGGACGTCTCCACAATGCGTAGCGTGACGGTCTTTGGCGACTTAGCCATCAGGGTTGTCATGCTCATTAAAACGGCTGTTAAAACGATTATTCTTTTCATACTGCAAAAGTACAAAATAATTTCGAAACACAAATATTTTGCGCCTTTATCGATTTTTGAGGAATTCCTCGGCGCGACGGAGGTCTTCGGGAGTGTCTATGCCGACGGTTTCGACGTCGGTGAGACCCACGCGAATGCGGTAGCCGTTCTCCAGCCAGCGAAGCTGTTCCAAACTCTCGGCAAGTTCCAGGGGCGATTGCGGCAGTCGGGTGACCTCGCGCAAAACCTCACGACGGTAGGCGTACAGTCCGAGGTGCTTCAGGTATGGATAGTGGTTAATCCAAGTGGCTTGCTCCTGACTCCGAACGAAGGGGATAACGGAACGGCTGAAATAGAGTGAAAAGCCCCTTTTGTCGCATACGATTTTTGGGGAGTTTGGATTCAAAACAGCATCCATTGTGTCGAATGGTTTGCCGAGCGTACCTATCTGAGTCTCAGTGAAGTCAAACAGTTGCATTAGAGTTTTTATTTGAGACTGCTGAATGAATGGTTCGTCACCCTGAATATTGATGATTACGTCGGCACTCGTACCGATTTTTTCGGTCGCCTCTTCAATACGGTCAGTGCCGCTTTTGTGGTCTGCGCGAGTCATAACGACACGACCTCCGAAAGCCTCGACGGCATTGGAAATCCGTTCGTCGTCAGTGGCTACATATACCTCTTCGAGTACGGAAGAAGCCTGTTCGTATACTCGCTGGATGACCGTTTTGCCTCCCAAAATGGCCAGCGGTTTGCCCGGAAAACGCGTCGAGGCATAGCGCGCAGGGATGATAGCAATGAATTTCATATCGTGTAAAAGTCTTAATGTGCCTGCAAAATTACAAAATAAATCCAAAAAACGGATAAGTTTCTGCAAAATATTTGGTGGTATCGGATATTTTATGTACCTTTGTGAAGTTTTTGATTATACAACAAAGAATTATGGTTAAGACAAGATATATACTCACGACAATAATGATGGCGGCCGCACTCGGGGTGTCGGCACAGAAGATTACGCTGGGCTCATACAAGATGAAGGACGGCGGCAGCTATCAAGGCGAGATGCAGGCAGGAAAGCCGCATGGCAAGGGACGCACTACATGGAAGGACGGCGACGTGTTCGAGGGTGAATACGTCAAAGGCAAGCGTCAGGGATTTGGTATTTACACCTTTGCCGACGGCGAGAAATACGAGGGTGAGTGGATGCAGGATCACCAGCATGGTAAGGGCATCTACTACTATGCCAATAATAATAGGTATGATGGTCTCTGGTACCGCGACGACCGCGAGGGCCACGGTGTGATGTACTATTTCAATGGCGACAAGTACGATGGCGAATGGAAGGCTGATCTGCGTCACGGTCACGGCCGTTACACGTTCAAGGCCGGTGCCTACTACGACGGCGAGTGGAAACAGGACAAGAAGAGCGGCAAGGGCCGTTTCGACTGGGGCGACGGCTCGGTATACGACGGTCAGTGGGTGAATGACCACCAGAATGGCAAGGGTCAGTATAAGTACTCCAACGGTGACGTCTATATAGGCCAGTTTGTCAACGACAGACAGCAGGGCAAAGGCATCTACCGCTTCCAGAACGGCGACGTCTATGAAGGCGACTATGTCGAGGGCTCGCGTACGGGTCAGGGTGTCTTCCGCTATGCCAATGGCGACAAATATACAGGCCAGTTCTTGAATGGCGACAAGTCCGGACAGGGTATGCTTGTGTGGAAACATGGCGATACTTATCAGGGTGAATGGAAGAAAGACAAGCCCAACGGTCGTGGCAAGCTGACAACTGCCAATGGCGACGTCTTTGAAGGACAGTTCAAAGACGGCAAGATACACGGCGAGGGTATTGCACGCTATGCCGACGGTTCGAAGTTCAAGGGCCATTTCAAGGCCGGTAAGCGCAACGGTCCTGCCATTGAGGAGGACAAGGAAGGCAAGCGCTTTGAGGGCACTTATGTTGACGATAAGCGCGACGGTGACTTCGTGGAAAAAGACCGCAACGGCAATGTCACCGCCCAAGGTTCTTATGTTCGCGGCAAGCGACAAATAAAGAGATAAATGTGTCTAACTACTTAAAAATAAGATTGTTATGATTATTGACAAGATTGAAAACCTCAAGAATTACGCCTCGGTGAATCCGCTGTTCCCGAAGGTGGTAGATTTTCTCGAACAGCACGACCTCAATGCCCTTGAGCCCGGTAAGCACGAAATCGTAGGCAAAGACCTCTTTGTCAACATCCAGGTCGCCAAAGGCCGTTCTCCTGAGGAGGCCGTCATTGAGACCCACGACAAGATGATCGACATCCAGATTCCGCTGTCTGGCGAGGAAACCTTCGGCTATACCCAGCGCGACCAGTTGCCGAAGGCTGAATACAACGCTGAGAAGGATATCACGAAGATTCCCGACCTCGCTGCCGACAGCTATGTCACCTGTCAGCCCGGTATGATGGTCATCTTCTTCCCGCAGGACGGTCACGCTCCCTGCATCACTGGTTTCCCCGAGATTAAAAAAGCGATTTTCAAAGTTAAATATTAATTAGCAGCGGACTACAGGACTTAAGGACTTAAAATAAAAAGTCGTATTAGTCCTGTAGTCCTTGCAAAAAAATAAAGCACTATGGCAACAACAAAGAAAACAACGACAGCAGCCAAGAAGGCTCCTGCAAAGAAAACTGCTGCAAAGAAAGCAGCTCCGAAGAAAAAGGTAGAAGTTCCCCAACATATTGGACTGGTGCGCGACGACGGCTGGCTCGAACCCTTCGAGCAGGCTATCCGAGGCCGTCACGACCATGCTTTGTGGAAGATTGGTCAGTTGACGCGTAACGGCAAGAAGACGCTGTCTGACTTTGCCAGCGGTCACCTCTATTTTGGTCTCCACAAGCTCGCCAAGGGCTGGGTGTTCCGCGAGTGGGCACCTAACGCCACAGAAATCTACCTCATTGGTGACTTCAACAACTGGCAAGAGGACGAGAAATACAAGTGCAAGCGCATTGAAGGAACCGGCAACTGGGAACTGAAACTCTCGGAAAAAGCCCTCAAACACGGTCAGCTTTATAAGATGAAGGTGAAGTGGAATGGGGGAGAAGGCGAGCGTATTCCCGCCTGGTGCCGTCGCGTCGTACAGGACGACCAGACGAAGATATTCTCTGCGCAGGTGTGGAACCCCGAAAAGCCCTACGAGTGGAAGAAAAAGACCTTTAAGCCCAACAAGTCTCCGCTGTTGATTTACGAGTGCCACGTGGGTATGGCTCAGGATGCCGAGAAAGTCGGTACCTACAAGGAATTCACGGAGAACGTGCTGCCCCGTGTCAAGAAGGACGGCTATAACGCCATTCAGGTAATGGCCATTCAGGAGCACCCGTATTATGGTTCCTTCGGCTATCACGTTTCCAGCTTCTTTGCTCCCTCCAGCCGTTTCGGCACACCTGAGGATTTGAAGGAGATGATTGACACCGCTCACAAGATGGGCATTGCCGTCATTATGGATATCGTTCACTCGCACGCCGTAAAGAACGAGGTCGAAGGCTTGGGCAACCTCGCTGGCGACCCCAACCAGTTCTTCTACGAGGGCGACCGCCACGAGCATCCCGCTTGGGACTCGCTGTGCTTCGACTATGGTAAGGACGACGTACTCCACTTCCTGCTCTCCAACTGTAAATACTGGCTCGAGGAGTTCAAGTTCGACGGTTTCCGCTTCGATGGTGTTACCTCTATGTTGTATTACTCGCACGGTCTCGGTGAGGCCTTTGGAGGCTATGGCGACTACTTTAACGGTCACGAGGACGACAATGCCATCTGCTACCTGACGCTGGCCAACTGCCTCATTCACGAGGTCAACAAGAACGCTATCACCATTGCTGAGGAAGTTTCCGGTATGCCCGGCCTTGCTGCTAAGTTCGAAGATGGTGGCTACGGCTTCGACTACCGTATGGCGATGAACATCCCCGACTACTGGATCAAAACCATCAAGGAAGTGCGCGACGAGGATATCAACGTCTGCAGCATCTTCTGGGAGGTTAAGAACCGTCGTCCCGACGAGAAGACCATCTCGTACTGCGAGAGCCACGACCAGGCATTGGTGGGCGACAAGACCATCATCTTCCGCCTGATTGATGCCGACATGTACTGGCACTTCGCCAAGAAGGACGTCAACGACCTCGCCCAGCGCGGTATCGCCCTGCACAAGATGATTCGCCTCGTGACGGCTGGGGCCATCAACGGTGGTTACCTCAACTTCATGGGTAACGAGTTCGGCCATCCCGAATGGATTGACTTCCCGCGCGAGGGCAACGGCTGGTCGTACAAGTATGCCCGTCGTCAGTGGAACCTCGTGGATAACAAAGACCTCTGCTACCACTGGCTCGGCGATTTCGACCGTAAGATGCTGGAGGTTATCAAGTCGCAGAAGAACTTCCAGGCAACGCCTGTGACGGAGATCTGGCACGACGATGGCGACCAGGTGCTGTGCTACATGCGTGGCGACCTCGTCTTTGTCTTCAACTTCTCGCCCACACGCAGCTATACCGACTACGGATTCCTTGTTCCTACTGGCAGTTACGAGGTGGTGCTGAACACCGACGCGAAGGAGTTTGGCGGCAATGGCTTTGCCGACGACACCATTACCCACCTCACCAACTACGACCCGCTGTATGTGCAGGACAAGAAGGAGTGGCTCAAGCTCTATATCCCTGCCCGTTCAGCTGTCGTCCTCAGAAAACTGTAAACATGTTTTTTCATCAAGAATTAGAGAATTGAAGAATTCATCTCGTATATGAAAGTGAATTTTCGCCGTACGTGGCAGATATCTCTCATCATGGCTGTGCTGATGCTTGTCATCGGCATAGCCATTGCTCCTCGTGACGTAGATCTGTACGCTCAGCACATGGAGAGCCTCATGGCCAAAGGTGACTACCAGGAGGCCTTGAAGGTTGGCGAGCGTTCTGACAAGACGAACCGCAAACTGCTCCAGCTGCGTATGGAGGCGTTGAACCACGAACACTTGCTGGGTGAACGCCTCTTCCAGTATCCCATTACCGGTAAGGGTGATGAGTTTATCAAGAAAGGCGGCGACTACGAGCTCTGCGGATACCTCATCAACAAAGACCTTGACCGTTTTGCCGAAGTGCTGCCGCGCTATTACAAGATTGACAAGCAGCTGCCCCGTTACTACAAGCAGGCTTTGATACAGTACAATCACCTGCGCTCAACCCGTCCGGTCAACTATCAGGACGAGGTGTTGGAGACCGACTATCAGGATATGCAGCGTCTTGAGGCACAATATCCCGACAAGAAGGCTCGTCAGGTGGCAGTTTTCCGTCAATATGAAGGCACTTATTGGTACTTTTATGCATATTTGCATTGAAAAATGATATTTTTTTTGCAAAATGCTACTCGTTTCCAATAAAAATTAGTAATTTTGCGCACGATAAGTAAGAATTCTTAATTTTTATATGGTACGAAATATCTTCAAAGGGCTGGGTATAGCATTGGTGACGCCCTTCAAGGAGGACGGATCGGTGGACTATAAGTCTCTCGTCCGTCTTGTCGAGTATCAGCTCGACAACGGTGCTGATTTCCTGTGTATCCTGGCTACTACCGGTGAGACACCCGTGCTCACTGCCGACGAAAAGCAAAAAATCAAAGAGACGATAGTGAGTCTGGTGGGAGGCCGCGTGCCTATCCTCATAGGCTGTGGCGGCAACAATACCGCAGCTATCGTCGAAGAGCTCCAGACGCGCGACTTCAAGGGTATCGACGGCATACTGAGCGTATGTCCCTATTACAACAAACCTTCACAGGAAGGACTCTACCAGCATTTCAAGACCATTGCCGCAGCCACGAAGCTGCCAGTGGTGCTGTATAACGTTCCCGGACGTACAGGCGTCAATATGACGGCTGCCACGACGGTGCGTCTGGCCAACGACTGTGAGAATATCGTGGCCATCAAGGAGGCCTCGGGCAATCTGGAGCAGGTTGACGAAATCATCAAGAACAAGCCCAACGACTTCGACGTCATCAGTGGTGACGACGCCCTGACGTTCCCCATGGTGTCGTGTGGTGCCGTCGGTGTCATCAGTGTCATTGGCAATGCGCTGCCGAAGGAGTTTTCGAAGATGATTCGCCTGCAGATGCGCGGCGAGTACGACCCTGCCCGCAAGATTCACCACCGCTTCACCGACCTTTTCTCGCTGCTCTTCGTCGACGGCAATCCCGCCGGTGTGAAGGCTATGCTCAGCGAGATGGGCTTTATCGAGAATGTGTTGCGCCTGCCTCTGGTGCCTATGCGCATCAAGAATATGCAGCGCATGAGTGATATTTTAAAAGAATTAAAAATCTAGAATCTCTAGAATATCTAGATTAACTAGAAAACAATGGAAGAGTCACGAGTCATCCACGAAATCACCCCGCTGATGGGTAAGGACGCCCTCTATATTGCCGACCGCAGGAAGAAGGAGTTCACCTATCCCATCCACAACCACGAGGTGTTCGAGCTCAATTTCGTTGAGCACGCTGCCGGTGTGCGGCGTATCGTTGGCGACTCTAACGAGGTCATTGGCGACTACGACCTCGTGCTCATTACCAGTCCTGACCTGGAGCACGTCTGGGAACAGAATACCTGTACCAGCGACGACATCCGCGAAATCACCGTCCAGTTCTATTTGGACTTGAGCGACGACGGATTCCTCTCGCGGAACCCCTTCCACAGCCTGCGGAAAATGCTGAAGGAAGCCCGCAAGGGCCTGTCGTTCCCCATGGATGCCATCATGCGCGTCTATCAGCAGCTCGACACGCTCAGCAGTGTGAAGGACGGCTTCTATGCTGTGATGCAGTTCCTGACCATCCTCTACGAGCTGTCGCGCTGCGAGGGTGCCCGCACGCTGGCTACTTCGAGCTATGCCAAGGTCGAGGTGGAGAGCGACTCACGCCGTGTGCTGAAAGTGAAGAACTATATCGCCAAGAACTATATGGACGAAATCCGCTTGAACACGCTGGCTGACATTGCGGGTATGAGTCCTTCGGCCTTCAGCCGCTTCTTCAAGCTGCATACGGGCCGTAATCTGAGCGATTATATCATCGAGATGCGTCTGGGCTATGCCAGTCGTATGCTCGTCGACACTGCCAGGAGCATTGCCGAAATCAGTTTCCAAAGCGGATTCAACAATCTGAGCAACTTCAACCGCATCTTCAAGAAGAAGAAAGGCTGTTCGCCCTCGGAGTTCCGCGAGAATTATCATAAGACGCGAGTCATCGTCTGAACCATTATGCGTATGTTAAGAGCGATACTGACCATCATCATTTGTCTCTGGGGAAGCATCCTGATGCCTCTCGAGACTCGTGCTGCCGGTCAGGATATGGTTCCGGAACTGAACAAGAAAATCATGCGTGCCAGTAAGGATAACTACAAGGAAGAACTGGCTAAGTCGTTGGTGGCTCGCATGGTAACTTTCTATAATCAGGGTAAGAAAGACTCTGTCAGTGCTCATTTTGAAGAGGATAAGAAAACACTGGCACGACTTGAGCAGTGGGACTGTTATTACGAATTGTGGACTTATTATATCAATACCTTAATATATTATAATAACCAGAAAAATCTTGCCCTCCGAGAGGTGCAGCAGATGTACGATGAGGCTAAGGAGAGTAATCAGACCTATCCTTTGGCCATTGCCTATTACGCGATGGGTAATGTCTATCTGAATATGAACAACCTCGAGGAGAGTAAAAATGCTTATCAGAAAGGCCTTGACCTCATGCTGACTATTTCGCCATATCCTTCCCCGACCCCTGAACTGTACTCTTATCTGGGTGACGTGCTTAACGAGTTGGGTAAATATGATGAGCTGCAACAACTGACTGTCGGATGGAAGTCTTTTCTCGAAAAATTCCTGCTCGAAAACAAGCAGTTCAGAAAGGAAAATCAAGACATGCTTTGGTTCTACTACGATATTGCTTGCGCTCAGTCAGCCTTGGGCCAGAACCGTTTGGATGATGCAGAACAGACTTTGCAACATGCGAAGACGCTGTTGTTTTTTGATCAAGGATACGAAGCAATGGCTTGGCTCAACACCCAGGCTCAACTGCGACTGAATCAGGGACGTCTGGACGAAGCAATAGAGTTGAATAATCGTCGTATGAGGTTGATCCAGCCTGGCGAGGATAAGGCTGTCTATCTGACTGTCGCCGCACAACGGGCTTCGATACTTAGCCAACTGCACCGTTATGAGGAGTCGTCGGCACTCTATCATGATATGTATCAGATAAAGGACTCCATTAGCAGGGCAGATACCAAAAACCAGCTGAATGAGTTGAGCACCATCTTCCAGGTTGACGAACTGAAGATGCAACAGGAGCGTGCACAGTTCCGCAGCATGCTGATCATCGGTGGCTTGGTGCTGCTCAGTCTCGTGGTATTCACCGTGTTCCGCATCATTGCTGCACGGCGCTTGAAGAAAGCCCACGACCAGCTGCAGGCTACCCACGAGGAACTCCTCACCGCCTACGACCAGCTGGAGGAGACGACGACCGCCAAGGAGCGTATCGAGAGCGACCTGCGTATCGCCCGAAACATCCAGATGGGCATGGTGCCGCGCACGTTCCCGAGCCGTCCCGACCTCGACCTCTACGGTTCTATGACGCCGGCGAAGGAGGTTGGTGGCGACCTTTACGGCTATTATCTGGCAGAGAGCCACGAGGAAGGCAAGAGCGACAAGCTGTACTTCTGTCTGGGCGACGTGTCGGGCAAGGGTGTGCCGGCCTCACTGTTTATGGCTCAGGCCACACGACTGTTCTGTACGCTGGCAGCCCAGGAGATGAAACCTGCCGAGATTGCCACGCGCATCAACAACGCCCTGTCTGGCGAGGACAACGAGACGGGTATGTTTGTGACGATGTTCTTAGGCTTGCTCGACCTCGCGACAGGTCATCTGGACTTCTGTAATGCAGGCCATAATCCCCCTGTACTCCTGCGTAATGGCAAGCCCGAATTCATTGATATGATACCTAACGCCCCCGTGGGAATCATTCCCGAGCTCGATTACGAGGGTGAAGAGATAGCGGATATTACCAACTGCCCGCTGTTCGTCTATACCGACGGACTCAATGAGGCCGAGAACCGTCAGCAGGAACAGTTCTCCGACGAGCGCATCCTGGAATTGATGGAGACTGTGCCTTTCGAAAGCTGTGAGCAGACTGTCGAGATGCTGCGTGCAGAGGTTGAGAAACATCGTGACGGTGCAGAGCCGAACGACGACCTCACCATGATTTGTGTGAAGTTTATCAAAGAAGAGAATAACTGAAAATAAACTATAGGATTATGAGAAAGGAACTAAGACTGAAAAACCAGATGAGCGAGCTGGAGAAAGTGAACCAGTTCGTCGAGGAAATCGGCGAAGAGCTGGGGCTCGACTTGGAACTTCAGATGAACCTTAATCTGGTGATGGAGGAAATGGTGGTCAACGTCATTTCCTATGCGTATCCTGAAGGCAAATTGGCAGACATCGAGCTGCTGGCGGAGTCGGACGGAAAGGAACTTACCTTCGTTCTCAGTGATCGTGGCAAGGAGTTTGACCCCACCATGAAGGAAAGCGCCGATATGGATGTCAATCCTGCGGAGCGCGACCTGGGTGGCATGGGCATCTTTATTGTCAAGAACATCATGAACGAAGTAACCTATCAGCGTCTGGAGGGCAAGAATTTGCTCACGATGAAAAAAGACATTCAAGTTTAAAACATTAAAAAATTCAATAATTAAAAAATTAAAAAATTATGACACAGATTATCAAAGAAGGTGGTAAGACCATCATTAAGACAGGTGAGCGTATTGACACAATGAATGCTCCTCAGTTCGAACAAGACATCCAGCCCGCACTGGCTGACGGTGGCGTAGATCTCGAAATGGACTGCTCAGATCTTACTTACATGGCCTCTTCAGGTCTGCGTATCATCCAGAAAACCATGCGTACTGTCATGCAGCAGAAGGGTCAGTTCAAGATGACCAATGTCAGCCCAGAAATCTATAAAGTGCTGGCAATGACCGGTTTCACCAAGTTTATGAAGGTCGAGAAAAAGGCCTGATAGCATTTCCTGATTAGCGTTTAACGTTTAGAGATTATGGTTTACGCTTTTGTTGTAGCATTAGTCGCAGCTATCGTGCTGGCTTACGCACTGTACACACAGAACAAGGCCAGCGCCAAACAGGCTGAGGAGCAGCAGCGTCTGCTCGACGACTACCAGCAGCGCGTCAACGAACAGCAGAAGCTGCTCGAGGACTATCGTGCGCTGGAGAAAAACTTTGACAATGTTGGCGAAGGTTACGAGCAGGCTCTGCTCGCTTTCGACAAGATGAACGAAGAGCAGGACAAGGCTCGTGCCGCCAACGAAGCCCTGCAGAATACCGTCCAGCAGTTGCAGGAGGCTAACAACCAGTTGCAGCAGGACGCTCAGAAGAAGGCTGAGGCCATGAAGCAGGTCGTTAGTGACCTTATGGCTACAGGCGATCAGAAGCTGGCAGCATTGGCTGGCAAGATTTCCGATTTGGACGAGATCCAGCCCAACCAGGCTCCCTTCGAGCGCACCGATAACATCATGGTTGCTCAGGTTGCCGAAGAGGCTGTGCGCCAGTCGGGCATCGACCAGGCTCAGTACATCAAGTTCAATCAGACGGTGGATCCCGCAGCAGCCGCTACGATGATGTCCACCAATCTACAGAAAGCTGCACGCTCGCTGGTTCACGTGTTGGACAACGCGCTGAAGTTCACCACCGAAGGCTCTGTCACGCTTGCCGTTACTGTCGATATGGACAAGATGCAGGCCATCTACACCGTCGAGGACACAGGCTCAGGCATTGAGGCTGACGACGCTGAGAAGGTCTTCGAGCCTTACGTGAAGCTCAACCAGTTCTTCGACGGACAGGGCATCGGACTCACCGTAGCCCGCAACATTGCCCGTCGTCTCGGTGGCGACCTCGTGCTCGACACCGCCTTCGCTGGTCCCGGAGCCCGCTTCGTGCTCTCACTGCCCATCTAAGACCGAAATAACCAAGAAAAGTAAAAAAGGTAAAAATCCTCCGCCACCTATTCTAACTGCCTGATAGACAGCAGAATGATGGCGGAGGTTTTTTTTGTTATCCCTGCTCTCTGCTCCCAGTTCCCTGCTCTTTGCTCTCCGCTCTTTTCTCTTTTCTCTTTGCTCGCCACTCCCTGCTCCCAGCTTCTTAGCCCGGACTTAAGTACCAGTTAAGTCCGGGTTTATTAATCTGCCACTTAAGACCTAAGACGCTGTCACTATAGTAGCAGCATCGTAGCACTTTAGTCCTAGATATCTACCACTTAAGTGGCAGATTCATTAAGTACGGCCTTATTACTGCTTAAGTCCGGTCTCACGACGGCTTAGGTGCGACCTCATTGCAATTACCTCCGTTGCTCAAAAATTCTCCGCCATTATCTTTCTGTCAATCAGCGGCTTAATCCATCTGGCGGAGGATTTTGCAAAAAAAGAAAAATAAATCGGCATAACCTTTGGTTATGTCGCAGAAACTTCGTATCTTTGCAGCGAGAAGTGTAAACTTCATAAGCAAGCATAAACTGATAAAATCAGAAAAATTAACAAATTAAATCAATAATAACATTATGAACAAACGATTATTTAACCAACAAAACCTGACGCGAAGGCTCAGACTGCTTTCCGTCTTGTTTGCAATGCTGCTTATGCCGTTCAGCGCATGGGCAGACAGTTATTTCGGCATTAATACCACTAGCGGCTCGTATTGGGTGAGTGATGATACTGCTGCAGATGTATTAGGGGACGGTAGTCATGAGATTACCTATGATGTCACCAACAACATTCTGACGCTCAACGGTATTAATTTGTCGTTTACTTCAAATGTTTCTTATGATGCTTTTATAGCAATGGTAGATCAGGATCATCCAACCCTTACGGTACATTTGGTTGGAGATAACACCTTGACCTTAGGAGACAAGGCATGTTTTTTCAATGGATGGGGTATCACGTTCACGACAGACACATCTAATCCAGGAACGCTGACCATTAATTCTGGAGATAATTGGGGTGGGGCCTTGTTCGTTTATAATCCAGATCCTGCTTCAACCCCACTGAATGCGACCTACAACAATGGACTCGGTCTGACACAAAATGGTAATACTTATACGATCCAGGTTAGTTCTCCAACGAGCTATAACATTACCGTAGCTGGAACACCGGTAACCAGTCAGAATGCCGGCGGGATTACCGGCGATGGCATTACTGGAACAGTGACATATAACGCTACGCAGCATGCCCTGACACTGGAAGGTGCTACGATTGCTGGTAGCATCGTGGTGACGAATGAGAATAACCTGACCATTAACGTGAAAGGCGAGAACATCATCAATGCTGGTGCAAATTCCGCTCTAAAGTCGGAGACACAGGGTATTCCCGGACCAACCATTACGTTTGTTAAGGCAGGTGAGGGCGAATGTTCGCTTGAATTAAATTCTACTGGTGTCACCGTCATCTCAACAAAGTTCGGCGGTCTTTATTACACGAACCTCGCTTTGGTTACTGATGTAGAAGGTGTAAACTATGATTATCAATTCTCCGGATTAGGTTATTATGATTCTCAGTCACAATCAACTCTTCCAGTTACTCACGCCACCATCACATCACACACGGCGTATGACTTGTGGATTGGTGAAACTCAGGTGACAAGTGCCAATGCAGCCGACGTGCTCGGCGATGGTAAGGTGTCATTCACTAAAGGTGAAGGTCTGGATGCAGCGCCAACCGATACGCTGACGCTGAATAGTGCTACGCTGACCGTTCCTGTGAAGGTTGGCTTGCCTAATCTGGTTATTGACGTTCAGGGTGCCAACACCATTACTACGGATACTACTTGTATTCAGAATATCGCCGCAAATTTTGTGCCTTCGCTGACCTTTAAGTCGACCAGCGACGTAGTAGGAAACCTGACTTTGACGGATACTGACGAAGAGAATTATTATGGCGTGATTAGTGAGAACTTTTATTCTAATAATACTAGTTACTACACTATCAGCAAGGAACTCGCGCTGGTTATGTTGAGATATGGTAATTATACTTCCAATACATCTTATTTCACGGCTGGCGAAGTTCATAATGCTCAGCTTGTACCTTCTTACGGTGTTCAAGTTGGCGATATTCAGATTTATGCAGGCAATGCAGCTGATGTGTTTGAAGACGGAACGGTAAGCTTTGATAAGACTACGAATACATTGACGCTGAATGGTGCCAATGAAGGTGCACTCAGCACTTGGCTTGAAGAGCTGAATGTTGAGCTGATAGGTAATAACAAACTTACTGAGGTAGGTAGCTACCCAGTACTCCGCAGCTTATATGATGCTGAGGTGATAATCAATATCCAGTCTACAGGTGCAACAAGGGGTGGCCTGATAATGTCTCAGCCTTATACTCAGACAGGAAATTTCTATGATGGCAACGTAACAGTGAACATCGTTCAACCTTTGGACGTGATATCAGGTAGTTTGACAGGAAATGACGGCAATGAGAACACAGTAGTTATCGGTGAATCATACAATCTGTGGGTAGGTGGAAATCGGGTGACTTCGGCCAATTCAGAAGATATCCTTAGTGACTATGACGGTACAATGTCATTTGATGCTGCGAATAACACACTGACCGTCAGCGAAGTCGGAGAGTTGCCGTTTGGCATAGAGAGTCAGTTGGATGCTCTGACCATCAAGGTCAATGGTGAGAACCTGATTTATTCAGAGTCAGGCGCCGCCATTTCCTATACTGGTAAGAATGAACAGGCTACGCTGACTTTCGTCAAGGATGCAGATTCAGATCTGACTTCTCTCACGTTGACCAACAAGGCTATTGCCGGCTATGCTCTTGACAACATCACTATTACTACCCCCATGCGATTGACTTCTCCCACTTCGATGGACGACATGTTGAATGCAACGTCAGTTACCATTGCCGATTATAGTGAGACCTATGATATCAAGATAGCAGGAACAACGGTTACTGACGCAAATAAAGACGACGTTCTTGGCGACGGTACGGTGAGTTACGAATATGATACGAATACGCTTTTGCTGAACAATGCAACGATTATACCTGATACAGAGGAATGGGGTATTACTTATTCGGGCACACGAGAGCTATTCGCTATCTCCCTGAATGGTGACAATACTGTAAAAGGCGGTGGAGGCTGTGGTGCTATTTGTTATAGCGGTCCAGGCATCGGTCAAGACCCCACTCAGGTCACCCCTCCCGAACTGCAATTCATTAAAACCTACGACGCACAACCCGGCTCACTCACGCTGAATGGAATCAGCGGTTTCGGAGGTAATATTTCATTTGAAGATAACCTGGTCGCTGTTGGTGATTTAACAAAATACAATCAGCTGACATATATTGAGATAGGATACCGTGTTTGGGTTGATGGTGACCAGCTGTCAGAACATAGTACTGTTACTGGAATGACTTATAGTGCCAGCAATCATACATTGTCGTTGAGCGGAGTTGTTGGTA
>ONKX01000051.1 GCA_900318555.1 uncultured Prevotellaceae bacterium
TTCTCCTTACTCTTGTTCACATAGAACAGAATGTTAAAAGTACTTCTCATGTTTCTTACTCCGTTTTTAATTTTGGCTGCAAAACTACTATTTCTTTTGGCATCTATCGTTATGCAAAATGTAGCAGTTTGCGGAATAAGAAACGAGCTGTGAACAGGCGGTGAAAAGTGCGCCATTCTTCCCCAATTCGCGTTGTCGTTTTAGGAAATCTAACCCGCCTCAGAACCCCGTTTTCTGGGTTACGATTTGGCAACCTAACTCCTTCACCAATCCTCCCTAATTTGCTTTAATCCCCAATTTGAACTTCCTCGTTCTTCCCCGTCTTGCCTTTATTTCAGGCCGAATTGCGTTAATCTTCCAAAATCGCTTCACTTTTACAAGCTTTTTTCGTAACTTTGCCAACAGAAACAAAAAAACGATGAATATGAAGCACAAAATCTTTGCCGCGCTGCTGTTGACGGCGGTAGCGGTGACGGGCGTCAGGGCAACGAACGTCCCGTTGGTAAACAACATCAAGGCCTACGAGCACACGACGCTGAACGGCGAGTGGAACTACATTGTGGACGTGCAGGAGGAGGGCTACTACGACTACCGCATGAATCCCACGCCGTGGGGATTCTTCCGTAATGCCAAGCCCCAGCGGCCGGAGGATCTCGTGGAGTACGACTTCGACAAGTCGCCGACAATGCATATTCCTTCCGACTGGAACACGCAGGACGAGCGGCTGTTTTTCTACGAGGGTACCGTGTGGTTTAAAACCAGTTTCCAGGCTGTGCCGATGGATGACTACACCACCCTACTCTATTTCGGTGCCGCGAACTACGACTGCCGCGTGTGGGTGAACGGCAAGGAAGCCGGTCATCACGTGGGTGGCTTCACACCGTTCAATATGGACGTCAGCGACCTGTTGGTGAAGGGCGAGAACACGGTCATCGTGAAGGTTGACAACAAACGCCACGCTGAGGATGTGCCGACGCTGATTTTCGACTGGTGGAACTACGGCGGTATCACGCGCGACGTGCTGCTGGTGAAAATGCCCAAGACCTACATCGAAGACTACAGCCTGGAACTTTCGAGGAAAGAGGAAGGAAAGAGGAAGGAGATTACCTTCAGCGCCAAGCTCAACAAGGCCGAAGCCGGACATAATGTCACCCTCAGCATCCCTGAGCTGAAGATCAAGAAGACTTTCACCACTGACTCCAACGGCCATGTTCAATGTTCAATGTTCAACGTTCAATCAAAGAACCTACAGCTTTGGAGCCCAGGAAGCCCCAAGCTCTATCAGGTTCATCTGTCGCTGGACACCGCCACCTTTACAGATTCCATCGGTTTCCGCACCATTGAGACGCGCGGCAAAGAGATCTTGCTGAACGGCAAACCCATCTTCCTGAAGGGCATCTCCATCCACAACGAAAAGCCCAATGGCGGAGGTCGTGCCAATAGCGTGGAGGACGCCCGCACGCTGCTATCGTGGGCCAAGGAACTGGGCTGCAACTTCGTGCGTCTGGCTCACTATCCGCACCACGAGGAAATGGTGCGCGAGGCCGAACGCATGGGTATATTGGTGTGGTCGGAAATTCCCGTCTATTGGACTATCGCCTGGCGCAACCCGAAAACCTACGACAATGCCCGCCAGCAACTGACGGACATGATTCGTCGCGACCACAACCGCGCCAACATCATCATCTGGTCTATTGCCAACGAGACGCCACACTCCAAGGAGCGCGACACTTTCCTCGGCAATCTGGCCAAATATGCCCGCACGCTAGACGACAGCCGCCTCATCTCGATGGCTATGGAGGTGACGGGTGCCTCGAACTACGTCAACCGTCTGAACGACAACATGAACGAATACGTCGATGTGGTCAGCTTCAATCAGTATATCGGCTGGTATCGCGACGTGAACGACGCTCCGAAGATGCGATGGGAGATTCCCTACGATAAACCCGTCATTATCAGCGAGTTCGGTGGTGGTGCCCGCTATGGTCTGCACGGACAGAAGAACCAGCGTTGGACGGAGGAATTCCAGGAGAATCTCTACAAAGAGAATATCGCCATGATTGACAAGATAGAAGGACTGGCAGGCACGACGCCCTGGATTCTGAAGGATTTCCGCTCGCCGCGCCGTGTGTTGCCTGGCGTTCAGGACTACTACAACCGCAAAGGTCTGGTGAGCGACAAGGGTGAGAAAAAGAAGGCTTTCTACGTGCTGAGAGACTGGTACTCTGGGAAATAACGCAACAAAAGCGTTAAAGATTATTATAAGATAACGCGCGTTGAATGGTTTTTCCTTGATTTGCACTACCTTTGCACGTCAAATAGAGAAAGCATTAGTATGAGTGAAAATAGATTCGCAACGCCACACTCTGACCGAGGGTCAGAGAACCCGTTTTTTGAACCATACGGGACGCCGCATGATGCGGTGCCCTTTGACCGCATCCGCCTGGAACATTTCGAGGAGGCCTTCATGGAGGGCATCCGTCGCGACAACGAGCAAATAGAGAAAACCATCAACAATCCGGAGAAGCCGACGTTCGAAAATACCATCATCAATACGGAAGAGGACGAGGGCTATTACGACTTGCTGAGCCGCGTGTCGACGGTGTTCTTCAATCTGCTGAGTGCCGAGACGAACGACGAGATGGATGCGCTGGCTCAGAAGATGCAACCCATACTGACACAACATGCCAACGACGTCAGGTTGAACCCACGGTTGTTTGAGCGCATCCGTTACGTCCATCTGCATCATCGCAAGTTGACGGCGGAGGAAAAGATGTTGCTCGACAATTGCTACGATGGCTTTGTACGCTCGGGAGCTTTGTTGGACGAAGCTGGCAAGGAACGTCTGCGCCAACTGACGGAAGAGGCTTCGATGCTGTCGCTGCAATTCTCGCAGAACTTGCTAAAGGAACAGAAGGCCTTTACGCTGGACATTACTGACGAGGCACAACTCGATGGACTGCCCGAGACAGCCCGCGAGGCTGCCGCCCTGACGGCTAAGGAACAGGGCAAGCAGGGCTGGACATTTACTCTGGACTATCCGTCGTTCTCGCCCTTTATGACCTACTCGACACAAAGGGAGTTGCGCAAGCAGCTGTATATGGCGCGTAACACCATTTGTACGCACGACAACGCGGAGAACAACCTCGAGATATGTAAGCGACTCGTCAATCTGCGCCGCGAGATTGCCCAACTGCTGGGCTACAAGACCTATGCAGACTACGTGCTGAAGCGTCGCATGGCCTCGAACACCCGCAGCGTCTATCGGCTGTTGAACGACCTTATCGACGCCTATAAGCCCACAGCTGTCAAGGAGCGCGATGAACTGAAGGAGTTATTTAAAAAATCTCTCACCTCTCACCCCTCACCTCTCACCTCTAAAATGATGCCTTGGGACTCAGGGTTCTATTCGCACAAGCTGCAGATGAAGAAATACAACATCGATGCCGAGATGCTGCGTCCCTACTTCGAACTGAAGAGAGTTATTGATGGCGTCTTCGGACTGGCCAATAAGTTGTATGGCATCACGTTTAAGGAGAACAAGGATATCCCCGTCTATCATCCTGACGTGAAGGCTTACGAAGTCTTTGATAAGGACGGCTCGTTCCTCGCCGTCTTCTATGCCGACTTCCACCCTCGCAAAGGCAAGCAGGGCGGAGCGTGGATGACGGAGTATCAGGGACAGTTTATCGACCGAAAAGGTGAAAACGTCCGTCCACACGTCTCGGTGGTGATGAACCTGACGAAACCTACGGAGGACAAGCCCGCCCTGCTGACGTTGGGCGAGGTAGAGACATTCCTGCATGAGTTTGGCCACTCGCTGCACGGCATGTTTGCCAATACGCGTTTCGAGTCGTTGAGCGGCACGAATGTCTGGTGGGACTTTGTGGAATTACCCTCGCAGTTTATGGAGAATTTCGCGATTGAAAAGGACTTCCTGCGCACTTTCGCCTTCCACTATCAGACGGGTGAACCATTGCCCGACGAACTCATAAACCGCATCGTCAAGAGCCGTAACTTCATGGCGGCAACGGCCTGTCTGCGGCAGGTATCGTTCGGACTGCTGGATATGGCATACTATACGAAGAAGGACGAATTCACGGACGACATCATCCCCTTCGAGAAGAAAGCCTGGAAGAAAGCCATCCTTGGCGAACAATTGCCCGACACGTGTATGACGGTACAGTTCTCGCACATCATGGCGGGCGGCTATGCGGCTGGGTATTACAGCTACAAATGGGCGGAGGTGCTGGATGCCGATGCTTTTGCTGTATTCAAGAAACACGGCATCTTCAATCAGGAGATAGCCCAGCGTTTCCGCGACGAGATACTGAGCAAGGGAGGCACCGAGCATCCCATGACGCTATACAAGAACTTCAAGGGTAGCGAGCCCACGATTGACGCCTTGCTCAAGCGCAACGGAATAAAAAGAGGGAAGAAGTAAGATGGAAGAAGTAAGAGGTAATATGAATAAGGAAAAGCAAAATAAGTTTGACCTGCGCTATCTGGAGATGGCCCGCATCTGGGCTCAGAACAGCTACTGCCAGCGTCGTCAAGTCGGTGCGTTGGTGGTGAAGGACGGCATGATTATCAGCGACGGCTATAACGGCACGCCTAGCGGATTCGAGAATATCTGCGAGGACGAGAATAACGTGACGAAGCCTTACGTGTTGCACGCCGAAGCCAATGCCATCACCAAGCTGGCGCGTTCGAACAACAACAGCGAAGGCGCAACCATCTATATCACGGCATCACCCTGCATCGAGTGTGCAAAACTCATCATCCAGTCGGGCATCAAGCGTGTCGTCTATGGCGAAAAATATCGTCTGACGGACGGCGTCGACCTGTTGGAGCGCGCGGGAATCGAGGTCGTTTACCTCGGGGAGTGACGGAATGACGGAATTAAGGAATTACGGAATAACGAAATAACGCAATAACGAAACAATGGCAAACAATAAGAACAGATTCATGCCTATCATCATGGCTGTCTGCGTAGTGGTAGGAATCCTCATCGGAACATTTTATGCCAACCACTTCTCGGGCAACCGGCTGAGCATCATCAATTCGAGCAGCAACAAGCTCAACAACCTGTTGCACATCGTGGAAGACAAATATGTGGATACTGTCGACGTCAACGACCTCGTAGAGAAGGCGATGCCACAGATTCTGTCGGAACTGGACCCCCACTCCGTCTATATCCCTGCGAAAGACGTGCAGATGGCCAACGACGATCTGCGCGGCTCGTTCTCGGGCGTGGGTATTGAATTCACCATCCGTCAGGACACGCTTCATGTGCAGAAGGTCATCAGCAACGGTCCTGCCGAAAAGGCTGGATTGATTGCCGGTGATAAGATTGTGGTGGTCGACGGAAAACCTTTTACCGGCAAGACGCTAACCAACGAAGAGGCCATGCACCGGTTGAAAGGTCCCAAGGACACGAAGGTGAAACTGGGCGTCATGCGTTATGGCGAAAAGAAGATTCGCGAATTTATCGTGACACGCGGCGAGATTCCTACGAAGAGCATCACCGCAACCTATATGCTGGACAAGGAAACAGGCTACATCCGCATCCGCAACTTCGGCGAAAACACCTATCCCGAACTGCTCATCGCATTGGCAAAGCTGTCGCAGATGGACTTCCAGAATCTGACCATCGACCTGCGTGGCAACACAGGCGGATATCTGCAGTCGGCCGTACAGATTGCCAACGAATTCCTGCCCAAAAACCGCCTTATTGTTTACACCCAAGGACGCAAGTCACCACGTCAGGAATATCGTAGCGACGGACGCGGATCATACCAGCAGATTCCACTTGTCGTACTGATTGACGAAGCGTCGGCATCAGCATCGGAGATTCTGGCTGGTGCCATTCAGGACAACGACCGCGGCACCATCATCGGTCGTCGTTCCTTTGGTAAGGGATTGGTACAGGAACCTATTCCCTTCACGGATCAGTCAATGATACGTTTGACCATTGCCCGATACTATTCTCCGTCGGGGCGCTGTATTCAGAAGCACTATACGTCAGGTGAAAACAAGGATTACGAGGAAGATTTGTTGACTCGCTACGAACATGGTGAATTCTTCTCGCAGGACAGCATCAAGCATGAGGGTCCGGCCTACAAGACGACCATCGGACGTACGGTTTACGGTGGCGGTGGCATCACGCCCGACATCTTTATTGCCGAAGACACCACCGACGTCACGTCGTACTACAAGCAGGCGTCGATGAGCGGACTGATTATCCAGTATGCTTTTGAATATACAGACCAGAACCGCGCGAAACTGAGTCAGATAAAGTCGGTCGATGAGCTGGAAAAATACCTGAAGCAACAGAATACCGTTGACAAGTTTGCCACATATGCCGACCAAAAAGGATTGAAGCGTCGCAATCTGATGATTCAACGCTCACACAAACTGTTGGAGCGGTTCATCAACAGCCGCATCATTTACAATATCATGAGCGAAGAGGCGTGGATGGAGTATCTGAACGCTGACGACCCTGTGATTATGGAAACGCTGAAGGTATTCCGCAACAACAACGCCTTCCCCGCCCCACCCGCCAAAGCAGAAGAAAATAAAAAGGTGGCACGGGCAAGTGGTTTTGACTATCGAAGCACCCATCAAAAGATTACCTATACGGTATATCGCTCATGATGACCAAGAAAGAACTGAGACAAATGATTCGCCAGCGGAAACAACAACATCCCGTTGGCGAATCGTCTGCTTTCATCAGTCGCCTAAAGGATAACAGCCATTTCACGCACGCACAAACATTATTATTATATAGCGCCTTGTCCGACGAGGTTCCAACGCAGATTCTAATAGACGGACTCGCGGCCCAGGGCAAGACTGTCCTCCTGCCTCGTGTCGTCAGCGATACAGACATGGAACTGCGACGATATTCCGGCCCTGCGGACTTACAACGGGGAGCATTCGGTATCTGGGAACCCACAGGTGAATTGTTTACCAACTACGACACGATTGAAGTTGCAATCATTCCCGGCATGGCTTTCGACGCAAAAGGTCACCGCTTAGGACGCGGCAAGGGCTATTATGACCGCTTCCTCGCTAAATTGTCCCCATCGACCTACAAGATTGGTTTGTGTTTCTCTTGGCAACTTGTTGATTATGTGCCCACCGACGAGCACGACATCCCGATGGATGAAGTCATTGTCCAATAACCATAAACCATTAACCGTGCACCATTAACCGAATTTGATGTCAGTAATCACTTGCTGGCCCACAGCGGCATTGAGTTTGTCCACCAGTTGCTGTTTCATCATCGACAGGTCGGCACGCAATGACGGTGTTGACAGACGGACATACAGCGTTTGGTTGTAGATATAGGTGTTCAAGGTATAGCTGGCAATGATAGGACCTGCCACCTGCGGCCACACATCCACCAACCGTTTCTGTAGTAGCGGAGTTTCCAGTCCTTGTTCACGCAGGTTGCGCAACAGCAGGTCTTTTAGTGATTGGACGTCGCGTTTAAACATATCTCTCCATTCTCAACAAAGAATATTTTATAATCTAGCGCAGACGTGCTCAGAATTTGATCCAGATGATCACGATTGGTATCAGTAATGAAAATCTGTCCGAAACTGTCGCCCGACACCAATTTCACAATCTGTTCCACCCTGTCGGCATCCAGCTTGTCAAAGATATCGTCAAGCAACAATAGCGGTGTCGTCTGAGAAGCTGTACGCTTCAGGAAGTCAAACTGCGCCAGTTTCAGAGCAATGACGTAAGTCTTGTTTTGTCCCTGTGAACCCTCGCGCTTCATCAGGTGGCCATCTAGCGTAAACTCTAAATCGTCGCGATGAACGCCATGCAGGGAATAACCCACGGCGCGATCCTTCATTCGGTCGCGCTGGATGACATCCAGCAACGGACCACGCTGACAATGCGACACGTAGTTGAGCCCTACTTGTTCGCGGTGTTGGGAAATGTGCTGATAATACTCCTGGAAGACGGGAATCAATTCGTCCACAAAGTCACGGCGACGACGGAAGATTTGTTCGCCTTCCTCGGCCATCTGTTCTTCCCATATTTGCAACAAAGCGGGGTCGGGCTCCCGATCTTCCATCTTCAACAGGGTGTTACGCTGTGCCAAAGCGGTATTATAACGAACCAAATGTTCAATGTACGAGCGGTCGTACTGCGAAATGACCATATCCATCAGTCGGCGACGCTCCTCACTGCCACCCTCAATAAGCAGAGTGTCCGACGGCGAGACGACCACCAACGGAATGAGTCCGATATGCTCCGACAGGCGACGATACTCTTTCTTATTGCGCTTGAAATGTTTCTTCACCCCTCGCTTCATACCGCAGGAAATCACCTCAGAATACTCTGTATCCTTTGGGGTTTCGGAATACTGGCCTTCTATCATACAGAACGGCTCATCATGGCGAATGACCTGCGAATCGATAGGATTGGAAGCCGACCGACAGAACGACAAATAATAGACCACATCAAGGACATTTGTCTTGCCTGCACCGTTCGGTCCGATGAAACAATTCATCTTCGGCGAGAGCTCCAATTGGGTCTCTCCGATGTTCTTATAATTCAATATCGACAGCTTCCTAAGTATCATTGCGAGCGCAAAGGTACGAAATTATTTTGTTTTTATTTGGTTTTTTGCTCACTTATTTGTACCTTTGCACCCGATTTACGATTTTTTCGTGAACCGGGGCTTCGTCTCAGCATAGTTTAAGCACGCTTACCTCTGCTTTCGACTTGCACCCGATTTATGCCCGAACAATAAAAAAATAATTAAAATAATGGCAAAAAACAACGTAAAAGCAGCTCCTGAAGCTATGGAGCAGCAGGTCACTAAGACCGAAGCCTTCTTCGAGAAAAATAAGAAGGCCATCATCATTTGTGTGATTGCAATCATCGCAATCGTCGTGTTAGCTATTCTCGCTAAGAACTACTATTTTGAGCCTCGCGCTAACGAAGCCAGCACCGAGTTGGCTAAGAGTCAGGATCTGTTCCAGCAGGAGCAGTACGACAAGGCGCTGGCAGGTTTCCAGAAGGTTGCTGCCGACTACAGCTCAACAGACGCAGGCAATCTGGCTCAGCTCTACATTGGTCTCTGCCAGGCTAACCTCGGCAAGTGGCAGGAGGCTGTCAACGCTCTGGAGAGTTTCAGCGGCAAGGACGACCAGATGATTACTCCCGCTGCTGAGGGTGCACTGGGCAATGCCTATGCTAACCTCAACCAGCTCGACAAGGCCGTAGAGCACCTGAAGAAGGCTGCTTCGATGGCTGACAACAACTCGCTGTCACCTACGTTCCTCATTCAGGCAGGTGAAATCCTTGAGAGTCAGGGTAAGAAGGACGAGGCCCTGAAACTGTATCAGGAAGTGAAGGAGAAGTACTTCAACTCCATGCAGTATCAGACCATCGACGCCTATATTGAGCGCTGCAAGTAATTGACATCCGACAATTATGGCGACTAAAAACTTATCTGAATACAACACTGCGAAAGTACCTGATGCGTCGAATATGATATTCGGCATCGTCGTAGCAGAGTGGAATCCAGAAATTACAGGTGCACTCCTCGAGGGGTGCACCTCTACTTTGGAACGTCATGGCGCACTGCCTGAGAATATCCATGTCAAGACTGTTCCTGGTTCTTTCGAGCTCATCTATGGCGCCCACCAGATGACATTGAACGATGGTTACGACGCTGTCATCATCCTCGGTTCGGTCATCCGTGGCGAGACGCCACATTTCGACTATATCTGTCAGGGTGTCACCGCAGGTATCGCCCGTCTGAACGCTACCAGCAACATTCCTGTTATCTTTGGACTGCTTACCACCGAAAATCTTCAGCAGGCTCAAGACCGAGCCGGAGGCCGACTGGGCAACAAAGGCGACGAATGCGCCGTGGTAGCCATCAAAATGGCAAAGTTCTAGAATAATCTAGAATATCTAGAGCCCCTAGAATATCCAGAATAAAAAGATAGCCAGTCGAAATTGACTGGCTTTCTTTTTTACTGTTCTCCGATTCTCGTATAGACAAATCCCATGTCTTCCAATTCCTGACGGTCGTAGATGTTTCGGCCGTCAACGACGACATTGCCGTTCATGACTTTCTGGATAACATTCCACGACGGCAGACGGAACTGGCGCCACTCAGTCATCAGGGCAAAGACATCGGCACCGTCGGCAGCATCATACATATTCTTCGTATAGACAACGGCATCACCAATGCGGCGTTTACATTCGTCCATAGCAATGGGGTCAAAGACGCGCACCGCAGCACCATCCTTCAGCAATTTGTCAATAACAACCAATGCCGGAGCCTCACGCATGTCGTCTGTTTCGGGTTTGAAACTCAGGCCGATAATGGCTACGGTCTTGCCTTTCACACTACCAACAGCCTTGATAATCTTATCATATACTATCGACTTCTGACGTTCGTTGACACGCTCGACAGCCTCAATGACCTCCATGTGGTAGCCATTGTCCAGACCCGTATGCAACAGTGCCTTCACGTCCTTGGGGAAACACGAACCGCCATAGCCGCAACCGGCATAAAGGAATTTTGTGCCGATACGGGCATCCGTTCCGATACCCTTACGCACGGCATCTACGTTGGCTCCTACCCTTTCACATAGGTTGGCAATATCGTTCATGAATGAGATACGCGTAGCCAGCATGGCGTTGGCGGCATACTTCGTCATTTCAGCCGAAGGGATATCCATGAAGATAACGCGGAAATTATTAATCAAGAAGGGTTTGTACAGGCGCGTCATCACCTCCTTGGCCTTCTCCGACTCAGTACCGACTACCACACGGTCAGGCGACATAAAATCCTTGATGGCAGCACCCTCCTTCAGGAATTCAGGATTCGAGGCCACGTCGAAGGGAACATCCACACTGCGCTTGTCCAACTCTGCCTGGATGGCGGCCTTTACTTTCTTGGCGGTTCCTACAGGCACTGTCGATTTCGTCACCAAAATGGTGTACTTGTTGATGTTCTGGCCAAACTGTTTGGCCACTGCCAACACGTATTTCAAGTCGGCTGAGCCATCCTCATCAGGGGGCGTTCCCACAGCTGAGAATACTACCTCGACGTCGTCCAACACCTCCGTCAGGTCAGTCGTAAACTGCAAGCGTCCATATTCCACGTTGCGCTTGACCAGTTCCTCCAAACCAGGCTCGTAGATGGGCATGATGCCATTCTTCAGTTTCTCAATTTTCTGTGTATCGACATCGACACACGTCACATGTGCTCCCATTTCGGCGAAGCACGTACCGCTTACCAGACCAACATATCCGGTTCCTACAATTGCGATATTCATAATGAGTAATGTCTAATATTTTGCGCAAAGTTACAAAATATTTCAGTCCCCCGCAAACATTTACCGGAAAATTTGGCTATTTCACGAAAATGATGTACTTTTGTAGCATCATCAAAAGAACATCATTATGAAATTCATCAGTTGGAATGTCAATGGTCTGCGTGCTTGCGAAGGCAAGGGTTTCAGCGAGACCTTCAGGCAGTTGGATGCCGATTTCTTCTGCCTGCAGGAGACGAAGATGCAGGAAGGTCAACTCGACCTTCAGTACGACGGTTACGAGAGTTACTGGAACTACGCCGATAAAAAGGGATACTCCGGCACAGCGATTTTCACCCGTCACCATCCACTCAGCGTCACCTACGGCATTGGTATCGACGAACACGACCATGAGGGCCGTGTCATCACGCTTGAAATGGAACAGTTCTTCCTGGTCACTTGTTACACGCCTAACTCGCAGGACGGACTGAAACGTCTGGACTATCGCATGACGTGGGAGGATGACTTCCGCAAGTATTTGCTGTCGTTGGATGCCCGTAAACCCGTCATCCTGTGCGGCGACCTAAACGTGGCACACGAAGAGATAGACCTGAAGAATCCCAAGACCAACCGCATGAATGCCGGCTTCACGGATCAAGAGCGAGAGAAGTTCACCACCCTGCTTGAGAGCGGATTCATCGACACTTTCCGCACGTTATATCCCGAACAGGTTACCTATTCCTGGTGGTCGTACCGTTTCCAAGCACGTCAGAAGAATGCCGGCTGGCGCATCGACTATTTCGTTACCTCCAAACGTCTGCGTCCGCAGATTGCCGATGCAACCATCCATACCGACATCCTCGGCTCGGACCATTGTCCTGTCGAACTGACCTTACTTTGACAAAGCGTCAAAAAGCTTATCGAGGGCGGTATCAGCGATTTTCGCGTGGTCGGCGCTCGCGTGGTCGGCGGTTCCCCCGCCGACAGTTGCGTACGCCTCACTAAGCAGCGTGACGAACTTCGAACCGATGATAGCACCAGCGGCATTGTCCTGAGCAGCTTTGAGGGTCTGGGCATTCGAGATGCCAAAGCCAATCATGCGCGGATTGCGCAGGTTCATAGCGTTAATGCGACGGAAATACTCTTGCTTCTGATCGTCAAAACTCTTCTGTGTACCCGTGATGGAAGCAGACGAAACCATATAGATGAAGCCATCGGTATGGTCGTCAATAAAACGGATGCGCTCCTCGCTGGTCTCAGGGGTGATGAGCATGATGATGCGCAGGTCGTACTTGTCTGCAACGGGTTTCACGATGTTCAGATAGTCATCGAAGGGCAGGTCGGGAATGATGGCACCACTGACGCCGGCCTCGACACAACTTTGGCAAAAAGCCTCAATACCATAGTGAAGGATGGGATTGAGATAACCCATTAGGACAAGGGGAATCTCTACCTGGTCTTTAATGGCTGCAAGTTGGGCGAAGAGGGTTTTGAGGTTCATGCCGTTCTTTAAAGCCTGCGTTGCGGCACTCTGGATGACCGGACCGTCTGCCAATGGGTCACTGAAGGGAATACCCACTTCAATCATGGCGATGCCGCGACGCTGCATGGTGAGAATCACATCGGCAGTACCTTCAAGCGAAGGACAACCAGCACAGAAATATAAGGAAAGGAGCTTCTTGTCCTTACTATTAGCGAAAAGGGAATTAATCTTGTTCATTGTTCAATGCGTTTAAAAAATCTTTTAATTTGTTGATGTCTTTAAGCCCAGGGGCGATTTCGAAACGAGAGTTGAGGTCGATGCCGACGCACTTTTTAGAGGTGAGAGGTGAGAAGTGAGAGGTGAGAACCTCTGCATCATCGGGGCCGATGCCGCCACTGAGCAAGAAAGGCGTGTTGTCATCGTAGGCTGAGAGCACGCTCCAGTCAAATTTCTCGCCTGTTCCCCCTGGCGGAAGCCAGCCCCCCACCTCCCTGGGGGGCTTCCGCGTATCGAAGAGGAAGTAGTCCACGATACCTGTGTAGGGCTCAGTCTGTTTGAAATCCTCAGTTGTGGCAATGTTAAAAGCCTTAATGAGTTTGAGCCCTTTTAACTGAGCACAATACTCGGGTGACTCGTGCCCGTGCAATTGGATATAATCGAGGGCATAGTCCTCCGCGATGCGTTTGACCGTCTTGATATCCTCATCGACAAACACCCCGACGCGCTTGCAGTTTGTTGGCAGATAAGCTGGACGCTCGCTGACGTAACGACCCGACTTCGGCCAGAAGATGAAGCCCATCAGGTCAATACCCAGTGCCTCCACCTCACAGATGTTCTCCGCATCGCGCATGCCACAGACCTTAACGAGAAAGGAACTTTCTCGTTGAGCTTGCTCACGTTCGGCTGAGCTCAAGTAAGCTTGGCTCTGCTCTCTCTTAATCGCAACCTTAACCATCATAGTTTCGAAATGAATTCGTTAAGAGCCTGACCGGGGTCGGCAGTCTTCATAAAGTTCTCACCGATAAGGAAACCGCGGAAACCGGCTTGGCGCAGCGCCTTCACCGTATCAGGATTTGAGATACCGCTCTCGCTGACCTTGACAGCATCCTTGGGCAAGAGTTCAGCCAGACGGAAACTATTCTCCACGTCCGTCACGAACGAACCGAGGTTGCGGTTGTTAATGCCGCAGAGGTCGGGGCCAAGGTCAGCGTATTCCAGTTCCTCTTCGCTATGCATCTCAAGAAGCACTTCGAGGCCTAAGTCATGTGCTTTGTCCAACAGACGTTTACACTCTTGTTTGCTGAGGCAGGCTGCGATAAGTAGCACGGCACTGGCCCCACAAAGAGCGGCGGCATAGAGCTGTGCTTCATCAATGACGAAGTTCTTATATAATATAGGTAGCGTGACGCCACTCTGACGGGCCGTGCGGATGAAGTCGTCCGAGCCACCGAAGTAGTGCTCATCAGTCAGGATGCTTAGTGCAGCGGCACCATTCTGCTGATACGACAGCGGGATGATGTCAGCACGACCATCTTCCTTGATCCAGCCCTTCGACGGCGACTTGCGCTTAAACTCAGCGATAATGCCGCTCTCACTCTGGAGTAATGCCTCACGCAAAGAATCCTTCTTGGCGCAAAGCCGTTCAAGTTCCAGATGCTTGTGGGCAACAATCTCTTTTAGAATATCTTGCATAATCTTCGTTATTACGTTATTTCGTTATACCGTTATTCCGTAATTCCGACTTAACTATTCAGTTCCACGAACTTCTTGAACGTCTTCAGGGCACTGCCGCTGTCGATGCTCTCGCGGCCAATCTCCACGCACTCCTCGATGCTCTTCTGACCCTTCTCCAGCACCTGAATACCGAAAGCGGCGTTGGCCAGCACGATGTTCTTCTGGGCAGGAAGGGCGCGGTTCTCCAATACAGAATCAAAAATCTGTGCGGCCTCTTCTTCCGTAGCACCACCAACAAGTTCTTCGGGCTTAGCGATGTCGAAGCCAAGGTCTTTGGGCGAGAAGATGCGCTCGTAATCCTTCGTCGTCACCTTGAAGTCGCCAGTGAGCGAAATCTCGTCGTAGCCGTCGATGCTATTCACGATACCGTAGTCGATGCCAATCTTCTGGTACACCTGATTGTAGAGGCGCATCTGGTCGAGGTTGGCAACGCCCAGCAGCTGACACTGAGGCTGACTGGGGTTAACCAACGGTCCCAGCAGATTGAAGATGGTGGGGAATTGCAAGGCCTTGCGGATAGGACCAACGAACTTCATGGCCTTGGCGAAGAGCTGCGCGTGCAGATAGACGATGCCTGCCTCGTTCAACGAACGGTTCAGTTTGTCGATATCATCCGTAAACTTGATGCCATGATGAGCAATGACGTTCGATGCACCGCTGACGCTAGTGGCGGCATAGTTACCATGCTTGGCGACCTTATAGCCAGCACCTGCAATCACAAAGCAACTTGTAGTCGAAATATTAAACGTGTTCTTGCGGTCGCCACCCGTACCTACCACGTCAATATAACGGTCGGCATTAAGGATAGCAGGAACGCCCGTTTCCAAAATACCATCGCGGAAACCCAGCAGTTCGTCAACGGTTACGCCACGCATTTGTAAGGCCGTCAGCAGGGCCGTAATCTGTTCGTTGGGGTATTCACTCTGAGTGATACCAATCAGAATATTCTTCATTTCTTCACGAGACAGCTCCTCGTGGTTCAGCATCCTGTTCAGGATGTCTTTCATTGTCTGTGCCATATTATTTAAAGTTCAATGTTCAACGTTCAATGTTCAATGTTACAGAAACATCCAGTTTTGCAGCATTTTCCGTCCGTCGGGCGTCAGCACACTCTCGGGGTGGAACTGTATGCCGCGGACGTTCAATTCACGATGACGCAGGGCCATAATCTGGCCTTCGTCGCTGACGGCAGTAACTTCTATGCAATCAGGTAATCCCTCACGAGAGACCACCCACGAGTGGTAGCGTCCGATGGTGATGTCGCGCTCGATGCCGCTGAAGATGGGGTCGTCGGCAATGATGTGGCAGGGCGTCGCCACTCCGTGGAAGACGTCGCTCAGGTTCTCGAGCTTTCCCCCAAACGCCTCGCCAATGGCCTGATGACCCAGGCAGACGCCAAGGATGGGTTTCTTGCCGGCATAGGTCTTAATCACATCCAACAGCAGACCTGCCTCAGAGGGGATGCCAGGGCCTGGGCTCAAGATAATCTTGCTAAACTGCTCCAGGTCTTCGAGTTCAAACTGGTCGTTGCGCACCACGGTGACCTCCGCGCCCAGCTCTTTCACTAAATGACTCAGGTTATAGGTAAACGAGTCGTAATTATCAATAATAACAATCTTCATATCCGTAAAATCAGTTTAATCCGTGTTCGTTTAAAGTGCTTCTGCTTTTTCGATGGCCTTGCGCAGGGCACCGAGTTTGTTGTTCACTTCCTGTAATTCATACTCCACGTCGCTCTTGGCCACGATGCCGCCGCCAGCTTGGAACCACAGTTCGCCATTTCTCGAGACAAACGTGCGGATGGTGATGGCCTGATTCAGGCTTCCGTCCAGTCCGATGATGCCGATGCAACCACCGTATGCACCACGGTTGTGCGGCTCGTACTCAGAAATCAGCTGCATGGCGCGAACCTTCGGCGCACCGCTGAGCGTACCTGCAGGGAAAGTGTCGATAAATGCTTTGATGGGGTCGGCACCCTCGTCAAGCTCACCACTGACACGACTGACAAGGTGAATAACGTGACTATAGTACTGCAGGTCCTTATAGAAATCCACCTTCACACCGTGACAATTGCGACTCAGGTCGTTTCGAGCGAGGTCCACCAACATCACGTGTTCGGCATTCTCCTTCGGGTCGTTACGCAGATACTCTGCCCCCTTGCGGTCAGCCTCGGCATCGCCTGTGCGCTTAGTCGTTCCCGCAATCGGGTCGATATAAGCTTTGAAAGCTTTTGGCTTTTGGCAATTAGCTATTGGCTCTATGCGGCAATGCGTCTCTGGACTTGAACCAAAAATCCTGAATCCGCCAAAGTCGAAGTAGAACAAATACGGGCTGGGATTGATGCTCCTCAGCGCACGATAGAGCTTGAAGTCGTCACCCTCGTACTTCTGGATGAAGCGACGCGAGAGCACTATCTGAAACACGTCGCCACGCAGACAGTGCTGGATGCCCTTGCGGATGTTTGCACGGTGTTCGTCGTCTGTTAGCGTCGAACGAACATCACCCACGGGATGGAAGTCGTACGCCTGAACATTCGCCTTGTTCATCGCCTTCAGCACGGCATCGATGTCTGCAGCGTCGCCCAGCGTCACCACCTTCAGCATGTTATTATGATGGTCGAACACGATCACCACCTTATATAATATATAGAGCACGTCGGGGGCATCGTTCTTTGCCTGCGTCTCGTCCTTCACGGCGATATCCTCGAAATAGCGCACGGCATTGAACGACGTGTAGCCGAACAGTCCGCATACGTCCGCATCATCACCCTCCACCTGAATGTTATCGATGAGGGCATGTATGGCCTTATCCGAGCGGTAGTCTTTGTTCACCTCGTGCTGGAAGGTCGTTCCGTCAGGATAGGTAACGGTAGCAATGCCGTGCCCGATAGCCACACTGGCAATGGGGTTGATGCCGATAAAACTTCGCGAGTTGTTGGCGTCGTGATAGTCCGAACTCTCCATCAGTGCACTCTGCGGATACAGGTCGCGCAGTCGCATATACACTCCCACCGGCGTGTACAAATCCGCCAGAATGGTCTTGCTTGTTGTCGTATATTTGAATGTATTCATAATTGTCAATGTTCTAATCGTTTCTTTAGTACGCTTTGACCTTGGTCAAAGAATGGTCAATGTTCAATGTTCAATTAAAACTCCCCGTATTCTTTTGCCATTTGTTTGTTCTTCAAATACGTCTCCACATCCTTGTCGCCGCGACCACTGACCGTCAGCACCACCACGTCGTCCTTCTTAAACGTCAGCTTCTTCAGGGCTGCAATGGCGTGGGCACTCTCGATAGCAGGGATAATACCCTCCATGCGCGTCAACTCGTAACCGCCATAGATAGCCTCGTCGTCGTTGATGCTCAGCACCTGCGTACGACCTTGCTTTGCCATGTTGCAATGCATCGGACCCACACCAGGATAATCCAAACCTGCCGAGATGGTAAAGGCCTCCTGAATCTGGCCGTCTTCGTCCTGCATCACGAGCATCTTTGCGCCATGCAGGATGCCCGTCGTGCCGCGATGAATCGTTGCTGCCGTATAGTCGGTATCCCAGCCGTGACCACCAGCCTCAGCCAACACAATTTTCACACGATCATCATCCATATAATGATAGATGGTTCCTGCAGCATTACTTCCGCCACCGATGCAGGCTATCAAGTAGTCAGGATAGTCGCGGCCGATCTTTTCTTCCAACTGCCATTTGATTTCCTCGCTGATCACGCTCTGCATCCTTGCCACGAGGTCGGGATAAGGATGCGGACCCATCGTCGAACCCACGATATAGAACGTGTCGCTGGGATGACAGCACCAGTCGCGGATGGCCTCGCTGCAGGCGTCACTCAGCGTCATGTTACCTGTCCTTACAGGATGCACCTCAGCACCCAGCATCTTCATCCTTTCTACGTTCGTGTGCTGGCGCTCTACGTCGGTGGCACCCATAAACACTTCGCATTTCATGTTCATCAGCGCACACACCGTTGCCGTTGCCACACCATGCTGGCCGGCTCCCGTCTCGGCAATAATGCGCGTCTTGCCCATCTTCTTCGCCAACAGAATCTGACCGATGGTGTTGTTAATCTTGTGGGCACCCGTATGGTTCAGGTCCTCACGCTTCAGATACAACTGACAGCCGTACTGTTCGCTCATCCGCTTGGCATAATACAGCGGACTGGGCCGTCCCACGTAGTCCTTCAACAATGCATGATACTCTGCCTTGAACTCTGCACTCTCGATAATCGGCAGATACGCCTCCTGCAGGTCATGCACGCACTTGTAGAGAATCTCCGGCACGTATGCCCCTCCGAACTCTCCGTAAAAACCGTTTTTGTCAACTTGATACTTATTCATATATTTTATTGTTTAAATGTTGTCCTTGTTCTATTTCCTTGTTTTGTGCCGCTCTGTCGCAACCTTACGAATGAAAAAAGAGACTCGCCGCAGTCGCGACGAGCCTCCGTTTTATTCCTTTAATGAACACACACGGCTCAGTGCCTCGCGACTTAATCGAGTCTCGAGCGCCACCACCAAGCGTAAGCATTCATTCTCTGTGTCATTTTGATGTTAAGTTTACTTTTCGTCGGCAAAAGTACTCATTTACTTTCATTCTGCCAAATATTTCGCCAACTTTTTTACGTTTTGTATTCAAATTTAAGATAAAACACCAATCCGAAGCTATCACATCGTCACGTGTCTTCGACGACTTTTTTGCTCTAGTTATTTGTGGGTCTTTACTTTTCACAGATACCTGACCAGAGATGGAATACTTTTCCACACCTTATTATTATAATATGATTACATTATGCAGATTTCCATCTTCGAGTACGACATCCAGCAAGTTCGTGACGGGCTGCTCAGCGATTTTCTCCACATAGCCCGACGCCATCAGCTCTT